>CAYYUS010000226.1:0-5183 GCA_964474925.1 uncultured Akkermansia sp.
ATCGGATGGCATTTTGGTAATTGATCAGCAACGCGCGCACGAACGTATTTTGTACGAACATTATTTTAAAACCAAAGAGCAAGCACCGCTGCCAAGTCAGCAAATATTATTTCCTGAGCAATTAGAACTGAGTGCCAAAGATTTTTCGTTGGTTGAATCGCTTTTACCCGAATTTAAATTATTGGGTTTTGATATTGAGATCTTTGGAAAGAATAGCATTGTAGTAAACGGAGCGCCAAGCGATCTGGAGAATACCAACGTAGCGCATACGATCGAAAATATTATTGAATCATTTAAATTAAATACCATTGATTCAAAGATTGATGTGCACGATAATATTTGCCGAGCTATGGCAAAGAACACGTCCATTAAACAAGGAAAAGCATTGGATGATAACGAAATGCAATTGATCATTCATCATTTAATGCATTGCGAAGGACCAAATTATACCGCAGATGGAAAGACCATTTTTATGAACATTGAAAAAGATAGTATTGATAAGCACTTTCGCAATAAATGAGTTATAACGATCCATACAGACCGGGCGGCTTTGGCAATTTGCCCGTAGTTACAAAGAACATTTTGATCATTAATGTTTTGTTGTTTGTATTAACCTTGCTGTTGCAACAAACGCAGCATATCGATCTTACTAAATACCTTGGCTTACATTACTACTCGGCTCCTGATTTTAGGCCGCATCAATTTATTACCTATTTATTTATGCACGGTGGTATGTCGCATATTTTATTCAATATGTTGGGCGTTTATATTTTTGGTCAGGTTTTAGAACAACTCTGGGGACCAAAACGCTTTTTGATATTTTATATTCTTACAGGATTAGGCGCTGCGCTTGCACAGTATGGCATCATCCATTTCTCTATTGGGTCTTTCATTAGTGAGCTTGAAGCTGTTCAAACAAACTTGACTCTTGAAACCTTTACGGCACTTGTAAATTCAGATGAATTCCAAGTGAATTTATATCATACAGATGGTGATTTTGGATACATGCAAAATTTTAATGAGATAATGAAGGATAATCCCGCCAGAGCTTTGAGTTTAGCATCGCAATATTTAATAGATTTTAAAAATTCATTTCTTAACTCCAATGTTATTATTGGTGCTTCGGGTTCTTTATTTGGATTGCTTGGCGCGTTTGGAATGCTGTTTCCAAATCGTTTGTTGTATCTGTACTTTTTTATTCCCGTTAAAGCAAAATGGCTGGTAATTGGATATGGTGCTCTTGAATTATTTTCAGGCATTACAAATAGAGCCGGCGATAATGTGGCGCACTTTGCCCACCTAGGCGGATTATTTGTTGGAATAATTATGATACTGATCTGGCGACGCGATCGCACCAATTTTTATTGATGATGAACACGTTTTTATCGCGCATAAAAAATAGCTTTCAGCAAAAGGGCGCCATGGTGCAGATCATCATTGTGAACATTGCAGTTTTTTTAACCATCAATGTGGTTGGCAATCTTTCGAGTGTGCACTTATTACCCTACTTTGCTTTACCACTTAACGGAGAAGAGTTCATTTACAAATTCTGGACACTCTTTACCTATATGTTCACACACGTGGGATTGGGGCATATCTTTTGGAATTTAGTATCGCTTTATTTTTACACACAAATATTTTACCTTTTGCTGGGTGAAAAAAAATTACTCTACGTTTATGTGATGAGTGGAATTTGCGGAGGAGCTTTGGTATTATTACTCGGCATTTTGTTTCCCGCCTACTTTGCCCATAATATTTTATTAGGCGCTTCAGCGGCGGTATTGGGCGTTGGCGGTGTAATGCTTATTTATGCGCCAAACTACAAAGTGTTTTTATTTGGCGTATTAGAGCTTTCGTTCAAATACATTTACCTTGGGTTTTTTGCTATTAGTACCATTATTGATCTATCGGAAAATACAGGTGGCAAGATCTCGCATATTGGTGGTGCTTTGTTTGGAATGCTTTACGGCTACCAATTAAAACGCGGTGTTGATATATTTGACTTCGCGTTTTTAAAACGCAATAAAAGCAAATTAAAAATAGTTAGTCATAACCCTCCTAAAACAAAAGCGGCCAAAATAAGCAACGAAGAAGCCGCCATGAATACTTTACTCGATAAGATCAGCAAAAGCGGCTACGATAGCTTAACCAAGGCCGAGAAGGATCTGTTGTTTAAGTTATCGCAAAAGAAGTAACAGCGCTTCGTTTTTTTTACCACAGAGGCCTTCGGCTTCACAGAGGTTTGCACAGAGAAACACAGAGTCCCGATAACTATCGGGAGGACCTTCGGTCCTTAGGGCGATGTCAGTTCGAGTGCTTGCTTTTTCTGCAAACGTATCGAGAACTGACCTACGAATTCTCACACAATACCAGCACCGAATAACCTCCCAATGTTTTTGTAGTAAAGCGTGGTGCTATTTTAAATAAGATCTGTTTGATGCCGTTTACCATTCCTTTTTTGAAAGAATTTGATCTGTAATCGGGCTCTGTGTATTGTTTTGAGATGATGGTATAACCAAAGTCCTTGAGAATACTCAAAATAAATCCTTCCGAAAAATTATGGATATGCCCTACTCGCTCTTTGCTTTCGATCAACATTTGTTCGCGAAACAAACTCCACACAAACATATCTAAAGGAATGTGAAATACGGTATACTTACTTTTTTTGGAAATGCTTTTTAGGAACGAAAAATAATCTTGTAAGTGTTCTATCACATCTATTACTAACAACACATCCGAGTTTACATTTTCCTTTGTGAGATCGGCGCATTTAAATTCAATATCGCTATTTTTTTTCAAAGCCATATCAATGGCATCTTTTGAAATATCATATCCCGAATACGAAATTGCTTTAGCGCCGTTAAGCTTTTTTAATTGGATCAATATCTCGCCTGTACCACAGCCCACTTCGCAAATTGAAGAATATGAGATCTTATTCTCTTCTAAAATAGAATGTATAAAATTGGCTTTAAAGGCCGAATCCTCTTGATGCCATTGAGGATTATTGCTTAAGTAATTTTGATTATTGTAAATATCATCCATAAAATGACGTTTTATGGATATAATTATTTACGCCGCTATTGGATTTGGTTGCCCAAGCATTTTAAGCTCTTTTGCATGAAGCATAATAGCTTCTCTAAACGTTGGGATCTCCATATACATCACATTGAATTCCTTCGCCGTTGATTTAACTATCTTAGAAACTTCGCGATAATGCACATGGCAGATCATTGGGAACAAATGGTGTTCAATTTGATAATTCAACCCACCAACGAACCAGCTTAGTACACGGTTGTTGCGCGCAAAATTAGCGGTGGTCTTTAATTGATGAATAGCCCAATCGTCTTCCATTTTACCTTCTTTATCAGGCATAGGAAAACTCATTTCGGGAACAACGTGTGCCAATTGAAATACAACCGAAATAATAACACCACAGATCAAATGCATACTCACATATCCAATAACAATTACCCACCACGCTGCATCAATAAATAGTAATGGCGCCACCATAATAAACAAGTAATAACCAATTTTGGCTACCACTAATTTTCCTATCTCTTGCTTGTACGAAGTGTTCTTAGTTTTCAGTAAGCCCATTTCTTCGTAACGCTTCAATTGCTTAAAATCTTTTGTGATACTCCACATGATGGTGATCAAACTATAAAATAACCAAGCATATAAATACTGATACTTTTGAATTTTATAATGTGGTGAGTGCGGAGAAAAACGTAACAACCAAATTGGCGCGTCAATATCTTCATCCTTACCCGAAATATTGGTAAAGGTATGGTGCAATACATTATGTTGAATTTGCCAGTTAAGCGGACTTCCACCAAGCATGTACATGGTAAAAGATAAGAGTTGATTTACCTTTGGATTTTTTGAATAACTACCGTGATTAGCATCGTGCATAATTGAAAAACCTACACCTGCCATGCCAATTCCCATAACAAGGTAAAGGCCAATGATCATCCATGCATTAAGAGTAACCAAACCGGAAACCATTAAAGCGTATGGAATAAGGTAAATGGAAAGCATAGAAATGGTTTTAATAACCATTTTTGCATTAGCGTTCTTCGATAAATTATTAGTCTTAAAGTAGTCTTCTACTCGCCCACGAAGTGTGTTGAAGAACTGGCGGTTAGATTGGTCAAAACGGATTATCTGTTCCATTGTAAATTTTTTACAAAATTACTACTATTACTTCAATATTAAGCCCTTGTTAAACAATGTATTAACACTGCTATAGCTAATAATTGTTTAAAACAAGCTTAAGCCATTCAATTACGTGACGAAAATAATAAAAAAAGCGACTAAAAATGGCTAAATCTGACCTAAAAATTCTTCAAAAAGTCGTTTAGATTCGGGATTTAACGAAATATTGTTCTTTTCGAGCCATCCTTTGATCTCTGTAAGGAATTCTTTCTTCTTTTCAACATGAACCAGACGGATATCATCCGACTTACCATTCTTTTGAATGAAGTATAAAATGCCATGCCTAAACTGAACGCTTTCAATATCACTTGCAAAAACCTGATACATGATACTCTTTGAGAATAAAATATAATTGGCATAAACACTTACAAAACAAAGTTTACGATACACTTTTAAAACGGTAACGCATATCTCGGTAAAAGCAATGATCAAACAAATAGGATATAAAAATTTTACGCGCGTGCCGGTAGAGATCAGCATTAACGCGAAGGAAACGAACAAAAAAACCTTGAGGACGCGAAACATATAAAAGTTGTATGGAAAATAAGCATAACGCTCTTTTGGAACATCGGCCCTATAGCTCACATTGGTAAACTCATAACAACTTAAAAACACATAAGCCGCGCCCATAATGGCCTGGAGTGCTAAAAGATCCTTCCAACTCAGATAACCATTCCAAAAACTAATAATGGAGATAACCACCATTACCAGCAGAATAGCATTACTAAGAAGGGATATGATAACGTTCCTCATTTTAAAATTTCGTTTGCAAAGAAACGAACAAAATTTGGTCTTTCAGAGCTTGTTTGGAATTTATATAATGAAATGAATAAGCCTCGGCTTCGCCGAGACGAGCTGTCTTGCCACGAATTTTCACTAATCTGTGTTTACAAAAATTACACCAATCTGTGTGTAACCTGTTTCTAAAAAGCACACACAGATTAGTGAAATGTGATCATCCTTTACAA
>CAYYUS010000227.1:0-5134 GCA_964474925.1 uncultured Akkermansia sp.
AGCATCTATATGCATATCAATATATACATAATGCGAAGCGGGGTTCTTTTGAAAGAAGGTATATTTTATCATAATAATGTGTAACTATTAAGGATTTAAATTTATATATTTAAACTATTATGAGAAAGCAATTCTTTGCACTATTTGTGATCATAAGTATTTCTGTTGGTGCGCAAAATTTTGATTCGTTGGTATTCGCCTGCCTTAAAATACCCGGCGACACCGAAAAAGTAAACGTTTTTTACAAAGAAGGATTTAAAGCGCGTGTTTTTGCGCCACAATATGCTTATAACTGTGCCAAACAAGCTGAATTCTTTGCCACGCAATCTGGCTCACAAAAACATTTGGCTAAAGCTTATAATTTAATTGGGGTATTGTACTATCGCAAAGGAGATCTAAAAAAAGCTTTAGCTCAGCATCAAAAAGCGCTCGAGATACGAGAAGCTATAAAAGATGAGCGTGGAATTGCCATGAGTGAAACTAATTTAGGGAACATTTATACTGATCTTCAAAAGAATGAAATGGCTGAACGCAGTTACATGAAAGCGCTTCAGATCAATCATAAACTCAATAACGAAAAACAATCGGCCAACTGTTATATAAATATTGGCGTTTTAAAAATGGGAGAGAAAAAGTTAGAAGAGTCTGAAAAATATTTTTTAAATGCCTACAAGATCGCCAAGAATACTATGGATTACGAACTAGAAGCCATGTGTCTCAATAATCTTGCAGTGATCAATATCGAAGGTAAAAATTATGAATCCGCCATTGGAAATTGTTTGGATGCTTTAAAAGCCAACGAGATCATGGGAAATGAAATGGACAAGACGGATAGTTATATCAATCTTGCCAGAGCCTATTACCGCTTAAATGATGAAAAAAATTGTGAACTTTACGTGAACAAAGCCGACAGTTTATGCAGAGTATTTGACTATCTTGATGCAAAGTGCAAATTACTTTTATTAAAGTCGGGTATAGCCGAAGGAAAAGATGCTGTTTTAGCATTACAATGTTATAAGGCTTATATTAGTTTAAAAGACAGTATTGAAAAAGAGAATAGACTTATAGTTTCGAGCAACGACTTTAACGAAGATAAGATAGCTGCACCGGATGTTAAACATCATTTTAGTTTTCCTTACTTCCTGTTATTTTCAATAATAGTACTTTGTTTTGCAGTGATATTTATCATTTATAAAAATAAACGATGAGCAAGAAAGACAAAAAAATAATAAATGTTGTTTACAGTACCAACCCAAATTTTAAGTTTGAAACTGAGAACACAGATGAAGAAGAAACCAAGGATCCACTTAAACAAGATCTGCGAATTTTTTTAGATAGATTAGGCGGCGGAAAAGTTGTGACCAGAATAACTGGTTTTGTTGGAAAAACCGGCGACATAGAAGCCTTGGGCAAAACACTAAAACAAAAATGTGGCGGCGGCGGAACGGTAAAAGACAGAAATATTTTGATCCAAGGCGATCATCGTGAAAAATTGTTGAAGATCCTTTCCGAAATGGGGTATAAAGTAAAAAAGGCCGGAGGATAAACCGATCAAAAATGAATTCAGCTCTTAAAATATGTATTCTATTTGTGTTGTGCGTCAACACTATTTTAGGAGACGAGATAGATTCGCTTCGCGCTGTACTTAAGAAAACAAATTTCAACGATACATCAAGGATCTCGCTTCAATTAGCCATTGGAGAAATGGAAGGCGTTTACAGATTAAGTTTTTGGGATTCGCTCAAGGTAGAATGTGAGAGCAAATTAAATTCGGCCAAGCCTGGCGAAAAATTATTCTATCAAAAAAATTTGGCGGTCATTATAAACGATCTTGGTTTTGTGGCTGACGAACAAGGCAAAACAGACAAAGCACTTGAGGCTTACAATAAAGCGCTTTCACTATTTGAGCAACTTGACGATAAAAAAGGAATTGCCAGAGCTTTTAATAATATTGGCGCGGTATACGACAATCTTGGTGATCTTAGTCTTGCCATTGATTATTACTATAAAAGTTTAAATATAAGAGAAGTCATTAAAGATACTTCAGGCTTAGCTTCTTGTCATAACAACATTGGCTATTTGTATTTCAAGCAAAAAAATTACAAAAAAGCGCTCGAGAGTTACAAAAAAGCAAGCCACTATGCTAAACTGGAGAATAATTTATACAGATCCGCTATTATCCTGGGGAATTTTGGCCTTACTTATAGTACAATGAAAGATTATGATCAGGCATTGAATTATTACATGGAAGCCAAAAAGATCTATGATACTTATAATTATCCCATCAACCAAAGTCAAAACATAAGTAACATTGCCGCCATCTATAAAAACCAAGGAAACCTTCAACTGGCTCTATCCATGTACATGCGTAGTCTTCAAATAATGGATTCGTTGGATTATAAACAAGGGCAGGCCAATGTTTACAGTAGTATTGCCAACATATACTTCACGCTTGGTGATATTAAAAAAGCGCAAGCAAATGCCGAAACAGGTTTAAAACTGGCACGCGAACTTGGGTATCCTAAAGAGATAAGCAGTTGCGGCATGATATTAGCCGAGGTGTACCAAAGAACCGGGAATTTTAAGGATGCCTTTTTTCTTTACGTACGCTCTAAAAAATTAGCCGATAGTTTAAACAACGATGATCTCAGAAGAGAAACCCTTCAAAAAGATCTTCAACATGAATACGACAGAAAAGTGGCGGCCGATAGTTTGAATTTGGTTCTCGAACGTCATTCAAATGAATTAAAAGTTAAAGAAGAAAAGAACAAACGCTTTTTTTTATATGGCGGTTTGGTTGTTTTACTTTTTGTTACACTTTTTGTGTTTAACCGATTACGGATCACTAAAAAGCAGAACCAGATCATTGCCAAACAAAAACTGGAAGTTGAATCGCAAAAAGAATTGATCGTAAAACAAAAAGAATTGGTTGAAGAAAAACAAAAAGAAATTGTTGACAGTATTAATTATGCCAAGCGCATTCAACAAGCTGTACTAACGGGCAATGAGGTTTGGCAAAATATAGCCAAAGATCATTTTATTTTGTTTCAACCAAAAGATATAGTTTCGGGTGATTTTTATTGGGCTACAAATGTCAACTCTAATTTATCCATATTTGCTTTGGCCGATTGCACAGGACATGGTGTTCCGGGCGGATTTATGAGCATGTTAGGGAATAGCTTTTTGAACGAGATCATTGTAGAAAAAAAGATCTATCAGCCTGGTGAGATCTTAAACCAACTTCGCAATAAAATAATAAAAGCACTGGCGCAAGAAGGCCAATCCAATCAAAAAGACGGAATGGACATTTGCCTTTGCGCTTATGATAAGAAAAAGGGAACTCTTGATTTTGCTGGAGCCAATAATCCATTATGGATAGTGAACCCAAATGAAATAACCGAATATAAAGGTGATAAAATGCCAATTGGTGTTTATGTAAATGAATTAAAACCTTTCAGTAATACTACTATAGATCTTAAGGATGGAGATTGCTTGTATTTGATAACGGATGGTTTTGCCGATCAGTTTGGTGGCGAAAAAGGAAAAAAATTCAAGTACAAACCTCTCATGGAATTACTTCAAAAGAATCAACAAAGGTCAATGAAAGAACAAGGAAATATCTTTCTCTCTGTGATCAACGAATGGAAAAAAGGCTATGAGCAGGTGGATGATATTAGTTTGATCGGGATAAGGGTTTAGCCTTCTCACTTTTTAACCACGGAGAACACTGAGAAGGCACGGAGTTCACAGAGAATATACTCCGTTAACCTCTGTGGTTTCTGCCTCTAAAAACAAAAAGCCCCACAATTTCTTGCAGGGCCTTTCTTATTTATCATTAACTAATTACTTCACTTCTTCAAAATCAACGTCGGTCACATTTTCATCTTTACCACCACTTTGGTTTGCACCACCTGTGTTTTGATCTTTATTTTCCGCACCATTATTTTGTTGCTGATTATTCATGGCATTGTGCATATCCTGGCTAGCTGCACTCCAAGCATCATTAATTGCTTTTAAGCTAACTTCTATTTTAGGCATATCTTTTGCCGCATGCGCTGCTTTTAATTCAACGAGTGCACTTTCAATAGCTCCTTTTTTATCAGCAGGAATTTTATCTCCGTACTCTTTCAACTGTTTCTCAGTTTGGAAGATCATCGAATCAGCTTCATTTAATTTAGTTATTTCTTCGCGCGCTTTATTATCCGCATCCGCATTTAATTCGGCTTCGCGTTTCATTTTATCGATCTCTTCCTTGCTTAATCCCGATTTTGCTTCGATACGAATATTATGCGATTTACCGGTTGCTTTATCTTTTGCGCTTACATTTAAAATACCATTCGCGTCAATATCAAACGTTACTTCAATTTGTGGTACACCGCGTGGCGATGGAGGTAATCCGTCTAAGTTAAATTCACCTAGCTTACGATTATCTTTTGCCATTGGGCGCTCACCTTGGTAAACAACGATCTGAACCGATGGTTGATTATCTGCTGCGGTTGAGAATGTTTCCGATTTTTTTGTTGGAATGGTTGTATTCGACTCAATTAATTTTGTGAACACACCACCCATGGTTTCAATTCCTAATGAAAGCGGCGTAACATCTAACAACAATACATCTTTTACATCTCCTGATAATACACCACCTTGAATGGCTGCTCCTAAAGCAACAACCTCATCGGGGTTAACACCTTTACTTGGTGCTTTACCAAAGAATTTTTCTACGGCTGCAACAACTGCAGGTATACGTGTTGAACCACCCACTAAAATTACTTCGTCAATATCTGAAGTTGATAAACCTGCATTTTTTAACGCCGATTTACATGGTGCAATGGTACGTTGAATCAAACTATCTGCTAGTTGCTCGAATTTTGCACGCGTTAATTGTTTTGCGATGAATTTTGGAACATTGTCAACCATTGTAATGTAAGGCAAGTTGATCTCTGTTGAATTACTACTTGATAATTCTATCTTCGCTTTTTCAGCAGCATCTTTTAAACGTTGTAAAGCAATTGGATCTTTTGTAAGATCAACTCCTTCGTCCGATTTAAATTCAGCAGCTAACCAATCAATGATCACTTGGTCAAAATCATCACCACCTAAGTGAGTATCACCATCGGTTGATTTAACTTCAAAT
>CAYYUS010000228.1:0-5129 GCA_964474925.1 uncultured Akkermansia sp.
TATGTTTAAACACGTTTTGATCTTAGTGATGTTGGTCTCAATGGCCAGCGCACAAACAAAAGGAAAAGGTAAGGGAAAAGGGAAAGTTAAGGAAGTTGACACCGCCGGTGTTTTTGTTCCTGAAGAGCATGAATTAACTCCAATGGAGGAGTTTGACCTAACATTGCCTTTAGAGCAAGAAATTGATGGTATAAGTGGAAAAATGATCTACCACAAGGATATCAAAAAGAAGAACGATTCTTTGCGAGCTATTTATAGAATTAAATTGAAGAAAGATCAAAATTCATTTAGAGTGTATACAAAACGCCCCAATCCAAAAAAACCAAAGAAGGGTGATAAAATGCAATTGTGTATCAACATTGTTGCTAAGGATACAAGCTTAACCTATTGCATGGGTGATACCATCATTAAAGATCCTGAAACATCAAAGCTGTTATTCAATAAAATGATAGGCGATACAGCTTATATGTTGATCTATGTTGATTCATACACAAAAACAGGCGGTGCTTGTAGTGGAGGAAAAGAAACTAAAGTATTTTTTGTAAGATGGAACGCACCTCTTGGTAAGGCCATTTGGAAAGCCAGAACAATTAACTCGTGTTACAAGACCATTACCAATATGACTAAAGCTAATATCATGGAATGGGATGCGCAATCGCCATTGGTGTTGAGTTATAATAAAGGAGATGCATTTATAGATGTTACATTTGATCCGGCCAAACCTATGTTAGGATTTCAAACCGGTGGTGGTGGCACAAGTGAATGATGTTCTT
Organism: uncultured Akkermansia sp.; assembly: GCA_964474925.1. Taxonomy (GTDB): domain Bacteria; phylum Bacteroidota; class Bacteroidia; order B-17B0; family Aurantibacillaceae; genus Aurantibacillus. The sequence continues at coordinate 774 of CAYYUS010000228.1, forward strand.
AATGTTGTTTAATCTTTTCTCTGGCACATCTGAATAGCGCTACTAAAATAGCCTTGTATCCTCTCTCACTCATTTATGGGTTGGTGGTTTTTATAAGGAATAAACTGTTTGATCTTGGCATTTTAAAAGAAAAGCGGCCCGACATCCATACCATAGGCGTTGGAAATTTAGCGGTGGGCGGCGCAGGAAAAACACCCTTGGTAGAATACCTGATCAAACTTCTTCTTCAAAACGAATTTAAATTAGCAACGCTTAGTCGCGGTTACAAACGTAAAACTAGTGGTTATGTATTGGCAGATGCCACAAGTAGTGCTGATGATATTGGTGATGAACCTCTGATCTACAAATCAAAGTATCCTATTGATGTAGCTGTGGACGCTAACCGTTTAAATGGTGTAAAAAAATTATCTGAGCTCGAACAAAAACCAACTATTGTTTTGTTAGATGATGTTTTCCAACACCGTTATATTCGATGCGGATTAAATATTGTGGTGAGCGATTATTCTCACCCGTTTTTTTCTGATCACCTTTTACCTTATGGCACTTTACGCGAACAAAAAAGCGGATTGGTTCGTGCCGATATTGTTATCATAAGCAAAACTCCCGAGAGAACCACGCCCATTGAATTGCGAAATGTTTTAAAGGACGTTAATCCGGGGCCTCATCAGCAAGTGTTTTTTAGTTATTTAAAATATGGCGATCTGTATTCGATCACAGATCCTTTATTAAAATTAGAAGTTGAAAAGGAATTATTCAAATATCATGTGATGGCATTAACAGGAATTGCGAATGCTAATCCAATGATCACGTATTTAAAGGAATTTGCCAACGAAGTTTATCATTTTCCATTTGATGATCATCATGAATACATTCCGAAGGAACTGGAAGACATACAACGTTATTACGAGCAGATAAATAAAACCTATAAGATCATTATTACCACCGAAAAAGATCTTATGCGATTAAAAAACTCAAACATATGGTCAATTGCAAAAAATATGAATATGTTTGTACTGCCTGTTGATGTTTCGTTTAAGGATAAAGAAGAAGAGTTTAACCAGATCATTTTAAAGTATGCAAGAACAAATAGATTTCACCACAAAAAGTATTCTTGAGAAGACCAATAATTTTAAACCGCACGTTGGAATTATTTTAGGCACCGGTTTGGGCGGATTGGTAAAAGAGATCATCGTTGAACATGTTCTTCCGTACAACGAAATTCCGAATTTTCCTGTAAGTACTGTTGAAGGTCATAGCGGTAAATTGATATTTGGAAAACTTGGCGGAAAAAATGTGATGGCCATGCAAGGTCGTTTTCATTTTTACGAAGGGTATGATAAGAAACAAAATACTTTCCCTGTGCGCGTGATGAAAGCTTTAGGAGTGAAAACATTATGCGTGAGTAACGCCGCCGGTGGAATGAATCCTAAATTTGATGTGGGCGAGATCATGATCATTAACGACCACATTAATTTATTTCCTACAAATCCTTTGATCGGAAAAAATGAGAGTCACTTAGGTCCGCGTTTTGTGGATATGAGCGAAACCTATAAAAAGGAATTGATCACTCTCGCAAAAAATATTGCTAAAGAAAATAATATCAAAGTAAGCGAAGGTGTTTATGCAGGATTAACTGGCCCATGTTTTGAAACACCGGCCGAATACCGCTATTTATGGCGCATTGGTGCCGATGCAGTTGGAATGAGTACGGTGCCTGAAGCTATAGTTGCAAAACACAGCGGCATGGATTGTTTTGGAATTAGTATCATTACCGATCTTGGAATTGAAGGAGAAGTTCATACGGTTACTCACGAAGAGGTTCAGCAGGTGGCAAATACGCAAGAACCAAAAATGACACTGATCATGAAGGAATTGATAGCGAGACTATAATGTTTCCTTTTTAATGTACTGATCTTTTTTACTGCCTTCGTACATGTCAAATTTCAAGTATTTACATTCCAATGAGCCATTGAATAATGTTATTTTTCTACTCGGACGTAATCCAATACTTTTAAAGCCTTCATCGCTACTAGTAATTATCCAACACGTAAATCCGGCAAAATCTTTTTTGAATTTATCGCCAATTTGCTTGTAAAATTCCGCGATCTCTTGTTTTTCTATACGTTCACCGTAAGGAGGATTCAGAATCACAAAGCCATTTTTTCTATCGGTCTTAATATCAAAGAAATTCTCGTTTGTTGTTTTAATGATATCGGTAAGCTTGGCGTTTTTTAAATTGATCTGCATTTTTTTTACGGTAGGCTCGTAAATATCATTGGCAACAATATCTAATTCATTTTCTTTTATTTTGTTCACTGCAGCTTCGGTAATGAGGTCGAATAAAGGCGCATCATAATTTTTCCAGCGCATGAAAGCGAATTCTTTTCTAAAAATTCCGGGAGGAACGTTATTAGCGATCATGGCCGCTTCAATAGCAATGGTACCACTTCCGGCCATGCCATCAATTAATTGTTTGTGTGGCTGCCATCCGCTAAGTAAAACCAATCCTGCTGCTAAAATTTCGTTGATAGGCGCTTTATTGGTGTCAGTTCTGTAACCACGTTTGTAAAGTAATTCGCCACTGGCATCAATGTTCACCGAAATTTCATCTCTAAAAATATGAATGTAAATTCTAAGTACCGGATGAATAAGATCCACATCAGGTCGTTTACCATAACGCTCACGAAAACGATCCACTAAAGCATCCTTTGCTTTTTGCGACATGAATAAACTGTGTTCAAAATTATCGGAGTTCACAACACACTCAATTTTGATGCTATCATTATAGGTAATGAATTTTTCCCAGGCAATATCTTTTATGCCAGCATAGAACGTTTCGTTGTCGGTAGCTTTAAAATGGTGAATGGGAATAATTATTTTAAGTGCCGTTCGCAAGCATAAATTGGCTTTGTATAAAAATCCAAGATCGCCAACAAAACTTACGCCGCGTTTAAATGGAACAAGATCTTTTCCGCCTAGTTGAAGAATTTCTTTTTGTAGAACATCCTCCAGGCCAAAAAAAGTTGTAGCCTTCATTTCAAAATCGCCGGTTTGAGCAAACGTATATTTCAAGGCAATTTCAGGAGGCATAAGTAAGAATTAAAATTCAGAGATCACTTTTTCAATGATACCAACACATTCCATGATCTGTTGTTTATTGATAACCAATGGAGGTGCAAAACGAATAATATCGCCGTGCGTAGGTTTTGCAAGTAAACCGTTCTCTGCCAATTGTAAACACACTTCCCAAGCAGTTTTTCCTGCTTTTTCTTTGATCACAATAGCATTTAGTAAACCTTTACCGCGAACAGTTGTAATAACATCAGGGTAACGATCTTTAATTTTATTTAATTCGGCACGTAATAATTTTCCAAGCTCTTCCGAATTCTCGGCCAATTTCTCGTCCTTTAATATTTTCAACGCTTCTATAGCTACTACACAAGCCAAAGGATTTCCGCCATACGTACTTCCGTGTTCGCCCGGTTTAATGGTAAGCATAATTTCATTATTTGCAAGCACAGCGCTTATTGGTAAAATACCACCGCTTAATGCTTTTGCTAAAATTAAAATATCGGCTTTTACATTTTCATGATCGCACGCTAACATTTTTCCTGTGCGGCATAATCCTGTTTGAACTTCATCAGCAATAAAAAGAACATTGTATGTATCGGACAAAGTTCTTACACCCTTTAAATATCCTTCATCCGGAACAACAACACCGGCTTCACCTTGAATAGGTTCTACTATAAATGCCGCAACATTTTTATCTTGCATTGCTTTTTCTAAAGCAGGAAGATCATTGAAAGGAATCGTAATGTATCCAGGAATAAACGGACCAAAACCTGTATAACTTGAAGGATCAGTACTTGCAGAAACCGCACCTAACGTTCTTCCGTGAAAATTTTCTTTAGCGAAAATGATCTTTGCTTCATTCTCCTTTACACCCTTCACATCGTAAGCCCAACGGCGCGCCAATTTAATGGCCGTTTCAACACCTTCAACACCGGTGTTCATTGGTAAAACCTTATCGTAACCAAAGTAAGAAGTGATGAACTTTTCGTACTCGCCTAATTTTGTATTGTGAAACGCGCGTGAGGTAAGTGTGAGTTTTTGCGCTTGTTCAGTTAATGCTTTTATCAATCGTGGATGACAATGACCTTGGTTTACCGCACTGTATGCTGCTAAAAAATCGTAATAACGTTTTCCTTCGGCATCCCAAACAAAAACACCTTCACCTTTTTCAATCACCACAGGAATTGGGTGGTAATTGTGTGCACCATATTTCTCTTCTAGCCCAATGAACTGTTCGCTTTTTGTAAGTGTTGCCATCATCATAAATTGTGTTAACTCCTGATC
>CAYYUS010000229.1:0-5126 GCA_964474925.1 uncultured Akkermansia sp.
TGGCAGTGCTTTATCGCCCAATGAATCCATTGAGTATACTTCGCTCGTTTGCCTATGGTTATAATGGAGACAAGCGTATGCCATTGAATACTTACCTGTTCGAAAAACGTGTAAGCCGATTTGCCAAACTACCTATGCATACCAAAATGGGAATATTTTTGCAGTTCAGTAGCGCATGGGCGCAGCTGGAAAAACAAAAGGCTTATGAGTATGTGTTTAACTCGGTACAAAAAAGCAATGCCAAGGAAGACCCGTTTGTGTGGGAGAAAATAATGATGAAGATGGCAGAAAGTGGTGTTTTTGGGAATTATAACGAAGTTCAAAAAATGGATAAAGACCGTTTTTTTCTGTGTATGCAGAAGAATATAGAGGAATATTTGGCGCAAAAGGATGCGATGAAAAAAAAATAGACTGATAATCAATTATTTATAAAATATTTTTGCTTTATGGATTTTTTTTTGTCCATATATTAAAAAAAGATGTATATTTGCATTGTCTTTAATTCAAAAAAACATCATGAAAAAAACAAAAGTATTATCAGTAAGGTTACAATCATTAACCTCGATTTCAGAAAAGTGCTACAAAGCAAAATCATTTGATGGCAGCGAATGCCTAGTTCCAAAGTCAGTTGTATTCGGTATGGATTACGAAGTCCAAAAATCTGATGCTTATTGGATTGCCGAATGGTTTATGCTCAAGCCTGAAACCAGTTTGCAGTATGGCAGTAAACAAGGGTGGTATAATCCTAACACCGGGAGAGTAGAACCGCCAATTCACTTTATTGTTGAAAAACATAAGCCAGAAGTGTTAACAGCAACGGAACCTAAACTTGTGGAGGCGTTGAATAGATAAATTTCTATTTTTCAAAAATTAGACAGCAAAGCTATTGTTTTTTAAAAATAGCTTTCGCGGCATAAAATTTATTCCACGTTCTATTTTTTGAAAAAACAATTATAGCATGCATCTCTAATTAATTTAAAAATGAATACAGAAATTAACATCACCCCTCAAGACTTATTTAAGGCACACCAAATTTTAACCCTTAAAATAGCAAAACAACTGATTGGTAAAAAATTGGCGATTACTAACCCTGAGTATAAACACAACTCACCTAGTGTTAGAGTTTTTACTTTAACTGCCATTGAAACTGAATGGGATTTGGCTGCAAAAGAAGATATGAGCCATACAGACGATGGTAAATACCCAACAAGACAAGATTATTGGGCTACAAGAGGCGAATTGCAAATAAACCAATGGAAAAGAACTTTAAAGCTAGTAGGCGAAGACGGCAAAGCGCAAGGTATTTGGGCAACCTGCGACCCTGAAATAGGAGGTTACGTTGAACCTACTTTTTACGGCTCTGATGCTGATAGAGAAATCTTTTACATGGTAATTGATGAACCTACTAGCTAATCAAATAAATGCTAAAGAGCATCTACTTTCACGGAAAGTAGGTGCTCTTTTTATGGAAATGGGCACTGGTAAAACTAGAGCTGTTATTGAATTGGTAAACTCCATCCCCGATGTGGATTTAGTCGTTTGGGTGGGTCCATACCAAACCATACACAGAGCAGATGGTGTGGTAACTGAAATAAATAAATGGGGTGGTTTCCATTGTAATAACATTATTTATGTAGGAGTGGAAACTTTGCAAAGCTCGGATAGGCAATACTTGAATATCCGCAAAAAAATTGAAACCGCTTGGCGCTGTGTGTTGGTGGTAGATGAAAGCCTAAAGATTAAGAATGTGGAAGCTAAACGCACTAAAAGACTGCTTGAGTATAGCCAATTGGCGGATTATAAATATATACTAAATGGCACGCCATTGAGCAGAAACTTATTGGATTTGTGGAGCCAAATGGAATTTTTGAGTCCACAAATTTTAGAAATGGGATATGGCGAATTTAAAAACACTTTTTGTTCCTGGACTCGTGTAACAAAAATGGTAGGGAAACACAAGCAGTACACCAAGGAGTATATTACAGGGTATGAAAATATAGATTACCTTTATAGTTTGATTAAAAACTATGTGTTTGAATGTGATTTAAAACTAAATATTAATCAATATTTTGCAACTGTTAATTATGAGATTGACGAAGAAACGAAAGAAGAATATACCAGATTGAAAGAAAAGTACCTGGATAATGAAATGCTACTGTTTAAAAATAACAACATATTTTTGGAAATGACACAGAAAATGCAACATCTGTACTGTTGCACTGAAAGTAAGTTTGCGGCTATTAATGAAATTTTTAAAACCAATGATCAATCCAAATTTATAATTTTCTGTAAGTACATCGCTAGTCAAGAGGCATGTAAAATAAAATATCCAAAAGCAACTGTATTGAGCTATCAAAAAGAGAGCTTTGGTTTGAACCTGCAACACTTGCCATACACCATTTATTTTGATAAGGTTTGGGACTATGCTCTTAAAAAACAAAGTGGAGCAAGAAATTACAGAGTGGGTAATGAACAGGATTGCAGATATTGGGAGCTGACTGGTGATGTTGGTTTGGAAAAGTTGATTGATGTCAATATTGAAAAAAAGATTGGCATGGTAGAATATTTTAAAAGTAAAACAATAAAAGAATTAAAAAAAGAGTTATGAATGTTTATGAAGCTGCGATGCAGAGAATAGAATTTATATTCCAAGAATTTGAACAAGTTGTTGTTTCTTTTTCTGGGGGTAAAGATTCTGGCGTAATGTTAAATTTAGTTTTGGAATATGCCAGTAAAAATAATCAACTAGATAAAGTTAGTGTGTACCATATGGATTATGAGGCTCAATATCAAATGACAACAGATTATGTAACTAGAACCTTTGAAAGTTTACCTAAAGCTGTTAAAAAATACTGGATTTGTTTACCTATAAAAGCTCAATGCTCTACAAGTATGTTTCAGTCGTTTTGGCAACCATGGGAACTTTCGAAAAAAGAATTGTGGTGTAGAGAGCTACCCAAAGAATGTATTAATGAAGCGAATTTTGATTTTGGATTTGATTATCAAGTTTCCGACTATGAATTTAACCAGAAGTTTGCAAAATACTTGTCAAAAGATAGAAAAACTTGTTTTTTTATTGGGATTAGAACCCAAGAAAGTTTACATAGATACAAAGCTGTAAATAAATTTTCTGATAAAAATGAATATAAATCTAAAAATTACACTTCTAAGGTTTTTGGAAATTGTTTTAATGCTTACCCAATATACGACTGGTTAACAGAAGATATTTGGATAGCTAATTATATGTTTAAGTATGATTATAATAAACTTTATGACCTAATGTATCAAGCAGGAGTTCCACTTCACTCAATGAGAGTTGCTAGTCCGTTTAATGATTGCGCAACAGAAAGTTTAAAGCTTTATAAAGTTATTGACCCAAATAATTGGGGCAAACTTATTGGCAGAGTTAATGGTGTTAATTTTGCAGGCTTATATGGAGGGACAACCGCAATGGGTTGGAATACTATTACTAAACCAAACCACTTTACTTGGAAACAATATATGTATTTTTTACTAGATACATTGCCTGAAGAAATTAAAGATAATTATGTAAGAAAACTAAAGGTTTCGTTTGCATATTGGTTAGAAAAAGGCGGTGCTCTTCCGGTTGAAATTGCCAATGAATTACCAAAGAATTTAGAATTTAAAGATTTAGGGAATCCCAGCAACAATAGAAATTACACTGGAGAATACCGTATTATTAAATTTAAAGAATATTTGGACGAGATTGATATTAAAAACCCAAACTTATTACCAACCTATAAAAGAATGTGTATTGCAATTATGAAAAATGACACATCGTGCAAGACATTAGGTTTTGGACAAACTAAACAAGAATTACAAAGAAGAAATAACATCATCGAAAAATATAAATCATTATTATGAAATCTCCAGTTTACAATGTTTTGGCTGTGCCAATAGAAAAAATCCAAGCAAATAGTTATAATCCTAACTCTGTTGCTGCCCCTGAAATGAAGCTGCTTTATCAATCTATCAAAGAAGATGGATATACTATGCCTGTAGTTTGCTATTATTTGCAAGAAATTGATAAATATGAAATAGTTGATGGTTTCCATAGATATACTATTATGAAAACACATAAAGATATTAATGATAGAGAGCAAGGCTGCCTTCCTGTTGTTGTTATAAATAAAGATGAAAGCAATAGAATGGCTTCAACAATAAGACACAATAGAGCTCGTGGCTCTCATTCAATTGATTTGATGGTAAACATAGTTTCTGAATTAACAAAAGCTGGAATGAGCAATGCGTGGATTTTAAAAAACATAGGCATGGATGCAGACGAGCTTTTAAGATTAAAGCAAATATCAGGTTTAGCTGATTTGTTTAAAAATAAAGAATTTAGCAATAGTTTTGAAAAATAAAATATGACAAGTAAATTAATAGACTTTGCACTTCCGGAATTTGTTTTTTTGGATGGCAACGCTCCCGATGGCGACACATTGGAAGAAAGAACTGTGGTGTTGCACACTCGCACTGCTTCTGTTTTTGAAATTATACACATGGATAGTATTGTGGCTTGGAAAACCAATTATGATACCAAACAATGGGATATTCAATACATAAATTCATTAACTGCTTATATTGAAGATATTAAAATACTGCTGCATTATACTTTTGCGGATGATGAGCAGTTGGAGACTGTGATATCGAAACTGAAAGAATGGTATTTTGCATACTTGCTGTGGGAGGACAATAATATTTTATGACCAAAAAGGAAATTGGCCAATATTTGAGCAAGGTGCGAAAGGATAAGAAAATAAGTACTTATGCTATTGAAAATAATAATACAAATGGATTATTTAGGCACCAAATAAGGGCAATAGAAAATGGCAGTAATAATTACAGTATTGAATCTTTATTGGAATATGTTTCACTATTGGGGGTAGAGGTAAATATTACTGAAATTGTAAAATAGGTAATAATGTAATATGTTTGCTGAATCAATTATTTAGTTATATGGAAATATTTTTAGGATGGTTATGTTTAAGCCTATTTGTCGGTTTAATTGGCGCAAGTAGAAAAATAGGGTTTGGAGGCGCTTTTGTTTTATCTTTAATTTTTATCCCAGTGATTGGGTTTATTTTTACAAATGTTTAAAAAAC
>CAYYUS010000230.1:0-5123 GCA_964474925.1 uncultured Akkermansia sp.
TGGTATATCCTTCGATATTGTCGGAGTTAGTTAATTTGATCATTGAATTAAAACTTTGATCGAAGGATGTATTGCTAGAAACACTATGTAAAACTGAGTTGGTTGAAATGTCTACCTTGATCTCAGAGGCTAGATCAAACAAAGCGTTTTGTTTCGCTTCAGTTTTATAATCAGAACGACCTTTATCACCAACCCCTATACCAACGTATTTGAAGCCACTATGCGGACGATTGCTCACCCAATTAGGCGTTTTTGCTTCTACAGTAGGCGTTGTGGTTTGTTGTCCTTTTTTTTGAGCAATACTTACGTTACTAAGCAGTAAAATAAGAGCCAGATATTTAAAATATGTTCTCATCTTATTTTACGTAGTTAGTTAAGGTTTGAGAAAATACTTTAACAGCTTCATCGTTGGCCATGGTCTCTAATTCCTGTTCGGTCTTCAAAACTTTGTTAGCCGTAAAAAGCAATCTCCAATTCTTAGGATTGTATTGCGCCAATGGTGCCGTAGCTTGCGGGTTATAAGGCCAATAATCATCTAATCCGCCTTTGGGAGCGTAAGTAAACTCATTATATTCAACCTCATTGAATTTATTTACGGTAAGAGTTTGGAAGGTTACAATTTGATTGGTTAACGCATTCACCAATTTATATTTGAAATCGTATGAATAAACGCGTTTTGATTTTACTTGAAAATAATCGGTGGCTTTAAATTCGGTTACAATAGTTGTATCGTTCTTTTTGTACGTTACTTTTTGGAAACATTTTGAATTTGCTTTGGTAGGACCAACCACTTGCGATTTTTTATTGGTCACGTCAAATACATAAAAAAAATCGGCGCCCGACGCTTTGCGAATTGCCTGGATCAGATCCACATTTCCTTCAATATCATTACCCGGCAAATGCACAAATGGTGAGTTATTGATCACTTCAATATGTTTAAAATTGGTGCTTGCTGTTTGTGAGAAGTGATTAAAAAGATAATCTACCAAAACAGGATTTTGCGATGTTTTTGGCTGGAACATCAATAAGCTCTTTGCTTGTTGCGCGGCACATAATTCGTAAAGCTCCTTTGAATCTTTATATGAATCTGTTACACCATGTATATTAGTTAAGATCTTAAAAGCCGAAGCGTAATTCTTTCCTTGTATCATGGTTATTGCATTTTGATACATAGGTTCGCAAGTGGCAGTTATTTTTAAAGATTTGTTCTTTTTATACTCAGGCTTGTACTTATTTACATTGTTCAAATAGGTTAAAGCCTCTGTATATTTTTTTTGTTTTACAAGCTCAGCGCCTTGTATATAATTTTTTTCGCAATACTTTTCAATTGCTTTTTTGTAATCCTCTTCGTAAGCTGTTGGATAATTCAATGTTACGCTCAGCGCTTCAGTGCGTCCTGTAAAATTCTTAAGTTTCTCAAAGTTCTCAATAGATTTCTCATTTTGCCCGGTATTGTAGTTTCTAAAGAACTCCGACGACATAAATGAAACGTACTTCTGTCCCACTTCTTTTAATTTGATGCGGGCATCTACATTGGTTGGTTTGCGTTGCAACGATTCTAAATAGAATTCGGCTGCTTCGTTAACCAAACCTTGCTTCTCGAGCTTCTCGGCTGCCTTGAAGTACTTTTTGGTACCCGTGCAGGCCATCAAAGCCACAAGTAAAAGCGTTATTATGTTTAAACTGATCTTCATTTTAATTGAACATCGCTTTAAGGCAATGCACATGAAAATTGGAAATTAATTGGAGATTAAAAAAAGAGCATCTTTTTACGGATGCTCTTTTTAATGATCTATATTGGATTATTGTTCGCTAGCCAATTTCTTCATTTCGGCATCAAAAATGTTTTGGAATTTTTGTTTATCATAATCCAATTTCAATTTTGCGTCGTTAGAGATCTTAGCATCTAATTTTTCGAACACTTCTTTTTTACCTGATTCGATGGCGATCCAGTAGCTATAGCTTCCGTCTTGCTCTTTGAAAATTTTCTCGCCGATCTCTTTTACGTTCGACATTTCCAAATTTACCACCTCACGCGCTAACTCTTCGAATTTGTTCTCAAATTCTTGAACATTACCTACAGTACGTTGGTTAGTATACTGATCTGTTACTTTTTTCACAGTACTATTGATATTACTAGCCATCTCAGATTTAGCGTTTTGGAATGCTATCTTTTTAGCTGTAGCCAAGTCTGGAGACTTACCAATTTGTTTTGCTCTGAAATAGTTCTCATCGCTACGGAACTCTTTTCCACTAAATGGAACAGTGATCTCTACAGCGCCAGTTTCCTTCTGAACTGTTTTTTTCTTTGATTTACATCCAACTACGGTTAATAAAGCAATAGCCGGGATTAAAAGTAAGTTTGTTGTTTTCATGGTTTGTTTTTTTTCTTGTTTAAAGGTATTTCAATTGGCGTACCAAAGTCTATAAATGTAATATTTTTAACTGATATTAACTATTTAAATAGGTTTAGGCGAGCAAATTCTCCTCTGCATCGAGCTCAACACGTAGGTTATCGATAATAAATTCCTGCCTCTCTTGAGTGTTCTTTCCCATATAATAATTAAGGAGTTCCTGAATGCTCGCTTTTTGGTCCAATAAAACGGGTTCAAGACGGATATCCTTACCAATAAAATGCTTGAACTCATCCGGACTAATTTCTCCTAAGCCCTTAAAACGGGTTATTTCAGGTTTTGGTCCTAATTTAGCGATGGCCGCTTTACGTTCTTCATCACTATAACAATAAGCGGTTTCTTTTTTATTACGTACCCTAAATAAAGGCGTTTGTAAGATCTTAACGTGATTATTCTTTACCAATTCGGGGAAGAATTGTAAAAAGAACGTTAACAATAATAAACGAATATGCATCCCATCCACATCGGCATCGGTAGCAATGATGATATTATTATAACGTAAATTTTCAATGCCGTCCTCAATATTTAAGGCCGCTTGCATTAAATTGAATTCTTCGTTCTCGTAAACTATTTTTTTACCAAGTCCAAAACAATTCAAAGGCTTACCTTTTAAACTAAATACGGCTTGGGTATTTACATCGCGCGTTTTAGTGATAGACCCACTCGCCGAATCTCCCTCACATATAAATAAGGATGTCTCTAAACGACGTACATCTTTTGTATCATCTAAATGTGTGCGGCAATCGCGCAATTTTTTATTATGGAGCGATGATTTTTTAGCGCGCTCACGAGCTAATTTTTGAATACCGGTTAATTCCTTACGTTCGCGTTCGTTGGCAATGATCTTTGCTTCAATGGCCTTTGCAACTTCTGAGTTCTTATGTAAAAAATTGTCGAGTTCCTTTTTAATAAAATCTCCAATAAAGCTACGTATGCTTTGTCCGCCCGGTGCAATTTCATTCGATCCTAATTTTGTTTTGGTTTGCGATTCAAAAATAGGTTCCTGAACTTTTACAGAAATAGCAGCAACAATAGATTTACGTACATCCGATGGCTCAAAATCCTTTTTAAAGAACTCACGAATGGTTTTTACTATCGCTTCTCTAAATGCGCCCTGATGTGTTCCACCTTGTGTGGTATATTGACCATTTACATAACTGTAATATTCTTCGGTGTAATGTTCATTGCTATGTGTCATAGCTAATTCAATATCCTCTCCTTTTAAATGAATGATAGGATACAAAGTTTCGCCGGTGATGTTCTTTTCTAAAAGATCTTTTAATCCATTCTTTGATTCATACTCTGCTCCGTTCAAATACAATTTTAAACCTGTATTCAAATAAGCGTAATTCCATATCATACGATCCATGTATTCATGAACGTAATGGTATTTTTTAAAGATGCTATCGTCGGGTTTAAATTCAACAAGCGTTCCGTTCCTTTCACCGGTATTTGAAACCAAGCGGTGCTCCTTTACTAATTCTCCTTTGCTAAATTCAGCTGTTTTTGATTGCCCATCGCGAAATGCAGTTACTTTAAAATTGATAGATAATGCATTCACCGCTTTTGTACCCACGCCATTTAAACCAATAGACTTTTTAAATGCCTCACTATCGTATTTACCACCGGTATTCATTTTCGAAACAACGTCAACCACCTTTCCTAAAGGAATTCCACGTCCATAATCACGAATAGAAACAATTCCTTCTTTTACGTTGATCTCGATCTTATCACCTTCGCCCATCATAAATTCGTCGATACAATTATCCATTACCTCTTTTAGTAATACATAAATTCCATCGTCGAACGCGCTTCCGTCGCCCAATTTACCAATGTACATTCCGGGACGTGTACGAATGTGCTCTTTCCAATCAAGTGATCGGATATTGTCTTCGGTATAATTTGATTTTGCCATGATTTATTTCTAGTTTCTAGTTCCTAGTACTGTGTTTAATCTGCGTTTAATTAGTAGTCTGTTTATATTTTTCTCCTTTGAAGTCTGAATTTTTCAAATACGTCATAAACTTAGCAATTTTACCCGCTAAATTAATACACTCACTTTGAAACGTTTCTAATTCCTCTTTACTAATAAATTTGCGGTCATGTGCCCTGTATAACTGAGATCTTACTTCCCCTAATGATGCTTTTGAAATTGATAGAAATTGCATGAACTCTCTATTTCCTCCTCTTTCAAATCCTTCTGCAATATTATCCATTACAGAACCCGCTGATCTATCCAATTGATCTTTTAATGCAAAACTTTTATCAGAATTCAATTTCTCTAATATGATGTATACTTTCTGGTTTAACGCTCTTGCGCTTTGCCAAATTTCCATATCTTCAAATTTTGTTATTGTTGCCATTCTATATTTCCAGTTTCTAGTTCTTGATTCCTAGTTTTTCTGCGGTTAGAACTAGAAACCAGGAACTAGAAATAAATTAATCTCCTCCTAAAAAATTCCCTAAAATCCCACCTTCTTCTTTTCTTCTTCCGCCACCATACGAAAGTATTCTTCCTGCTAATCTGCTAATCGGCAAAGTTTGGATCCAAATTTTTCCGGGTCCACGAAGTGTTGCGTAAAACATTCCTTCTCCACCAAACAATGTATTTTTTACACCGCCCACAAATTGTATATCGTAATTTACTGTACTTACAAAAGCAACAATACAACCTGTATCCACTTTTAAGATCTCTCCCGACTGCAGATC
>CAYYUS010000231.1:0-5111 GCA_964474925.1 uncultured Akkermansia sp.
GTATTTTAATCAGGTAGAACTAGAAAGCATGTGGGCCATGATAAAAGTGGAATCAACAACGAATTATTTTTTTGGAGACCAAAACTCATTTGCTAAGAAATACGAGGCCATGCTTTCTAACGAGGATAATGCACTTAGCCCAACGGCAAAGTTATATCATAATCAGATCAATGGCTTTTTAGCAATGAAGGAAGGTAAACCCGACAAGGCCTATGAATTTATGAAACGCAGCCAGGTGATCTTTAATTGGTATCCTGAATTAAAGGAGAACAATTTTAGTGAATATCTTCGATCGAATAGGAATTTATGTATTGTGCTGCAACATCAAAAAAAGTATAAAGAGGCAACAGAGGTAATAGATCTAGTTACAGAAACCATAGAGGCAAGGCGCAAGCGTCGTTCGCATGCAATAAAGAACGATATTTTCACTATTACAATTCTCGTACGCATGGGCATAATTATTTCGAGTTCTACCGTATATGAAAATATTAATCGAATAAGAGAATTTGAATTAGGGCTTGAGGAGAACGAAGAGTTTATTGCTATGGATGAAAAGATCACCAGCTATTATTATTTAAGCATTATGCACTTGCATGCTAATAATTACAGAAACGCGCTCAGATTTATTAATACCGCTATTTCACTTTCGGGGGTCATTCGAAAAGATATTCATCATGCGGCATTGTTGGCCGAATTGGTTATACATTATTACTTAGGCAATACCGATCTGTTATTTTCTCGTTTAGCTTCATTTAAACGAATGGTTGATAAAGGAGATATTATTTTTTCGTTTGAACGGCAGGCGCCAAAATTACTTAATGATCTATTTAATCATCCTAACGAAGCGAAATACTTTAGCAAACTTTTTAAGGTAGTGGATGCTAGCTTGGAAGAAGATAAGATGCTTGTATACAAACCTTATCTTATGTTATATTTATTAAAGGCCAAATAAGTAGTTGTGCCCAAATAACGGAGGTTACAGAGTATTGAAACTCATTTATTTAACTGTAAGTAGGTAAATGAACTTTTAAACTATGGTTTCTTATAAAATAATGCTTTTGAATATGCGTTGTATGTATATAATTTTTATGTTTGATATATTATATGCCACAAAAGATCTTGGTCATACGTTTTAGTTCTATTGGTGATATTGTATTAACCACACCAATTATACGTTGTATCAAACAACAAAGACCTGATGTAGAAGTACATTATGTTACAAAAAAAATGTTCGATTCAATTTTGCAAAGCAATCCATACATTGATAAACTTTATGTATTCGAAAAAGATGTAGTTGAAATAACTAAGGAACTGCAAAAGCAAAATTACGATCTCGTCATCGATCTTCATCATAATTTAAGAAGCTTACGATTAATTACCAGTTTAGGTAAACCGTCTCATTGTTTTAATAAATTGAATTTTAGAAAATTCATGGCGGTTAATTTCAAACAACTTGTCATGCTTCCTAATGTTCATATTGTTGAACGTTATTTTGAAACTGTATCATCGTTAGGTATAGTAAACGATAATAAAGGACTAGACCATTTTATTTCAAAAGAAGATGAATTTGACATCGCAAACAAATTCCCGCAATTATCATCACCAAATTTTATTGCCCTTGTTGTTGGAGGTTCGTATTACACAAAAAAGATCCCGCTCACTAAATTGATTGAGATATGCAATTCAACCACAAAACAATTTATAGTACTTGGATCAAAAGAAGATGATGTTGTGGCAAAACAATTACAAGCTCAATGTAGCAATGTTGTAAATGCGTGCGGAGAGTTATCTCTCAATCAAAGTGCTTACGTAATTAAACTTTCTGAAAGTGTTGTTACTTCCGATACCGGATTAATGCATATTGCTTCGGCATTCAATAAAAAAATAATCTCTTTATGGGGCAATACTATTCCTGAATTTGGAATGTATCCATACTTGCCAAACGAAGGCAGCAAAATAATGGAAGTAAAAGGTTTGGCTTGCAGGCCTTGCAGTAAATTAGGTTACAAAGCTTGTCCTAAATCGCATTTTAAATGCATGAATGATATTGATATTTCGCAGATCAGTCTTTAATAAATAAAGCTTTCAATTCTGTAGCCTCTCCCGGTTTCATTCTTCCTGCCAATACCAATGATAATTGTCTTCTTCTTAAAGCTCCTTCAAAACGTTTCTTTTCAAGATCAGTTTCAGGAACAAGTTCGGGTACCGGTAATGGCGCCCCGTTTTGATCAATGGCCACAAATGTAAGAATGGCTTCATTACATTTTGTTTTTTCTCCGGTAACCGGATTCTCTACCCAAACATCCACCAACACTTCCATACTACTTGTAAATGCTCGAGTTACTTTGGCCTCTAATGTTACAACGCTGTTTTGCTTAATGGGATTATCAAACGACACATGATTGATGGCCGCGGTAACAACTACGCGTCCGCAATGCCTTTGAGCGGCAATAGCAGCTGTAATGTCTACCCATTGCATCAATTTACCCCCAAATAAATTCCCCACATGATTTGTATCATTTGGTAAAACCACTTCGGTGTTAATTGTGAATGATTGCGAGGGTGTTTTTGATTTCATAATACAAATTTAAGGTTTATTCCTGTTTTAAACGATATATCTTCTATCTTTGTATAATGGACCTTTTATATGTAAAATCGATACACATCATTTTTGTGGTAAGTTGGTTCGCGGCTCTGTTTTACATTGTGCGCCTTTTTATTTATGCCACCGAAGCGCAAACAAAAGATGATATAGCAAGACCAATTTTGACGCAGCAATTATTACTCATGCAACGTAAGCTTTGGTATATTATAGGTTGGCCTGCCGCCATTGGCGCAACTGTTTTTGGTTGGTGGATGATCTTTATAAATCCGGGCTATTTATATTTGCCATGGATGTGGTTAAAGTTGATCGCAGTTGGTTTTTTGTGCATGTATCATTGGCAATGTCAACGAATAGTAAACCAGCAAAAGCAAGGTGTTTATAAATTCAGTTCTATGCGTTTACGTTTGTTCAACGAACTGGCAACTATTTTTTTAGCGTCTATTGTTTTTTTGGTTGTTGTAAAATCTACTAGTGGTTTAATGTGGGGAATGCTTGGAACATTTATTTTTGCAGGAGTTCTTATAGTTGCGGTTTATATTTATAAGATCAGTAGAACTAAGCAAAACGCAACAGTGAATGCACCCGAAATTTCTTCTCAGAAAAATGAAGGTGCAAAAACGTAAAAATATAACCTCCTTTCTGTCTTAATTAGTGTCTTTTAGAAAAAGCAGTGTTTGGTGCGAAAAGTTCAGTTTCGAGGCATGCAAATTTTTCAAAACCGGAGTTTGCTAATGGTAAATGAGGATTTTGAAAAATTTGTATAACGAAGAAAATGAACTTTTTGGACAAACACTAATTTTCTGATTTTATCCAGGCATTAGGAAAGTTGCCCTTGATGTCTTGTAAAAAAGCCAACGCACTATCCTTCGAATCAAATCCTGCGCAACTTACTACATGCATGCCTCTGTTATTGATCCCCGAAATTCCAGCATTCACATTATCGCGTTTTAATTTGCGAACCATTTTATCGGCATTGTTCTTTTGAGTAAAACAACCCAATACAATTTGAAATTTACCTGAGTACTTATAGTTACGCGCTTTTGCAACGTTATGTTTAACTTCATTAGATGCACTCACGTTCTCATTCACGCTTACGGCAATTGCTTTTTCATTGGTGATGTCAAGTACGGCAATGCCTTCCGAATTTGGAACATACGATTTTGTTTCAGCATCTGTTTTTTCTAAAACAAGTTCCGAATAATTTAAAGGCTTGTACGCTCTCACAGCATTACTATTAAATATTCCCGAAAGCAAAGGGCCTTCTGATTTATTGATGGTAACTAATGCTGCTAATGAAAAGAATAAGATGGATCCGCCAAGTGCGATGTACGCAATAGGTTTAAAATTGCGTTTGCGCTTTATTGGTAATTCTTGTTTTACGATCTCAACTTTACGATCAATGAATTCTGTTTCTTTTTTCTCAATTACAAGTTCATTTAATTCACTTAAAATAACAGGACTCAAACCAAAACTATCCAACAAATAATTGCTGTCGTTCTTAGGTTCAAAGCAAATATTATTCTCAAGATCTAAATAAAAAAATCCAAGATTCTCTAAATTCAACCTACGCTTTGTGCGTAATACTTGTTCGCAATAATCGCTAAACTCGGTGATGTGTTTTAAAGCAATTTCAGGTGTTGAGTTCAGTTCTTTTTGAAGCCAAATTGCCAAAACGCCATCGTTTTGACGTAATTGTTTATTAAATGAGATCACTTTGCCCGGAGGCGTTAAAATATTCTTTTCTACAAGGTATTTTGAAAAATGTACCTGCGTTACAAAGCCCCCAAAATTGGGTATAACCACGTATTCCTGTTGGTGCAAGAGCGTTTTTATGCCTTCAACTATTTGCGCGTGTACATTCATAAACGGGACAATAAATATACGCCAGTTTTATCAAATATACCCTAATATTTGTGCCACGGCCATTATAAATTTTTAAAAACATATGAATATGCGTTCAATCATTTGGTAATCAATTAAAGTTTGTGTTATTTTGGGATTCACAAAATTGAGACGTGTTTTAGGGATATTTACCTTGGTGGTTTTCAACTTGTTGGCATTCAGTCAAAAGGAGGAATTGAGCTGTAAAGACATTGTTCTTAAGTCGCTCACTGCTATTGACGAAGTTAAGAGTTTAAAGTACCATTTAAAGATCACCGAGCGAGGTAAAAAGGGATTCAACTATTACGAAAGCGCTGTAAAATTTCAAAAAAAACCACGAAAGATCTACTTATATATTAAAGGTATAGAAGTGCTTTGGGTACAAGGAACGAACAAAGGTAAAGCGCTAGTAAAACCAAATTCATTCCCTTATTTCAATTTAAATCTTGATCCTTTAGGCGACCTTATGCGTCAAGATCAACATCACTCGCTCAACGAAATGGGATACGATTATTTCGGCGCAATAATAGAATACAGCGTTAATAAGATCGGAAATAAATTTGACGAATTTTTCGAATTGGTTGGAGAAGAAAAAATTAATGGGCGAATGTGTTATAAGGTCACC
>CAYYUS010000232.1:0-5071 GCA_964474925.1 uncultured Akkermansia sp.
TTGTATTAAGAAACCGAGAGACAGTTTTTCTCGTATAACAATAAAAAACAGGGCCTATGAAAAATCTAATTTTTAGTTGTTTCCTTTTCTTAGTTGTTGCAGCTAATGCGCAATCACTTAACGAAAAAGGTTTATATATTGATAGCGAAGGAAATTTATTTTCCGGTGTTATTACTTCTTTAAATAATAATGTGAAGTCGGAAATGGATGTGAAAGATGGAATTATTTCAGGCAAAGCAGTTTATTTTTTCGCGAGCGGAAAAATAATGGAATCGGGAATGATGGCGAACGGATCAAAAGACGGTCAATGGACTCGTTATAATGAGAACGGAATGACGTCGGCAATTGGTTTTTATTCGGCCGGAAAAAAATCTGGAACTTGGATCGTTTATGATGAAGCAGGAAAAAAACGCATGGAAATGAATTATAGCAATGGCGAAAAAACAGGCACTTGGACCAGCTGGGACGAGGCCGGAGCCGTTGCAAGCACAAAATCGTATGGCTTAAATTAAGCTTCATCGAAATTATACCTGAAACCGCCCAAAAGGCGATTTTTTTTATAATATTAGCGCATGAAAAATCTACTTTTTGCGCTTTTTTTAATTAGTACTCTAATTACAAATGCTCAAGACCTCAGCCTAAAAGGTAAATGGAAAGTAAATTGCGCCCTCGAAAAAAAAGATAGCGCCAAATTTCATGTGTGTGATTTTTGTCCAACTACTATGCTTAAAAATAATACAGCAGTTGTAGAAGAGTTTGATATAGAGATCACCGAAACAGCTATAAAATTCACAACTGAAGAAATTCAAATAGAAATTCCATATACGTGGGATAGATCAACCTATACCATCAAATTCAAATACACTCAAAAAGAATATGTATTTAAAGCGATGGTCATCACCGATCTTAATGCACAAATATTAGTGGCCGAAAGTGGTGAAGTGCTTTATCTGAAAAAATTACCTTAGCGTTTCCAACTTCTCAGCCATATCATACATCGTGGCTTCTTCAAAATAATTAGCCATTAATTGTATGCCCATTGGCAATCCATTGCTGTGTAAACCGCATGGAACTGAGATCGCTGGAATTCCTGCAATGGGCGCTTGCACCGTAAAAATATCTTCCAAATACATTTTAATGGGGTCTGCGCTGTTCTTTCCAAATTCAAAAGCAGTGCCCGGTGTTGTTGGTGTGATGATAAGATCGTATTGTTTTAAGATCTCAAATGTTTTTTGCTGAATAAGTCTTCTTACTTTTTGCCCTTTTGCATAATACGCATCATAATATCCCGCGCTTAGTACAAATGTTCCAAGCATAATGCGGCGTTGAACTTCTTTTCCAAAACCTTCACTGCGCGATTTTTTGTAAGTACTTACAAGATCTGTTGCGTTCTTACTTCTGTAACCAAAATGCATACCATCAAAGCGCGATAAGTTTGAACTTGCTTCTGCAGTTGTTAGAACATAATACACCGGAACCAAATGATCCAAATAAGGAAAACTTACTTCTTCAACGGTGTATCCTTCCTTTTTTAACTGCTCAATTTTATTGATCACACATGCTTTTACTTCCGGATCAAGTCCTTCGGCAAACACACATTCTTTGATATAGGCTAATTTGTATTTTTTATTCGTTCCTAATTTTTCGCTGTAATTCTCAACCGGTTTTTGCGAAGCTGTACTGTCATATGCATCATTTCCTGCAATTACTTCTAATACCAAAGCATTATCAGCAACCGTTTTTGTAATTGGTCCTATTTGATCGAACGAAGATGCATACGCTATCAATCCCCAACGCGAAACACGTCCATACGTTGGTTTACTTCCAACGGTTCCGGTAAATGATGCAGGCTGACGAATAGATCCACCTGTATCTGAACCTAAAGCAATATGACAAAAATTTGCAGCAACTGCAGCAGCCGATCCGCCTGATGAACCACCGGGGACCGTTTTTTCGTTCAATGGATTGAGCACATTTCCGTAAGCAGAATTTTCGTTACTGCTTCCCATCGCGAATTCATCATTATTACATCTGCCAATAATGATCGCATCTTGCGCTAATAATTTTTCTACAACAGTGGAAGAGTACAACGATTCAAATCCTTCTAAAATTTTTGAAGAAGCAGAAACTTTATGTCCTTTGTAACAAATATTATCTTTCAGTCCAACAATTACACCTGCTAACTTTCCGCCTTTACCTTGTTTGATCTTTTCGTCAACTATTTTTGCTTGTTGTAATGCCGAATCTTTGAACACTTCTAAAAAAACATTCAGGTTCTTGCGCTTTTCAATTTCTAAAAAAGATTGCTCTACTAATTGAACGGCATTGGTGTTCCCTGCCTTTAGATCGGCTTGTAATTGTTTGATGTTAGTGAATTGATACACAAATAGGATCTGATATGAACAATAAA
Organism: uncultured Akkermansia sp.; assembly: GCA_964474925.1. Taxonomy (GTDB): domain Bacteria; phylum Bacteroidota; class Bacteroidia; order B-17B0; family Aurantibacillaceae; genus Aurantibacillus. The sequence continues at coordinate 2,411 of CAYYUS010000232.1, forward strand.
AGCGTTACTCCATTCAGAATAACGCTTAAATATGATTCGGTTTAAATTATTTTTTTTCTATTTCAGTACTAGAACCTTCGCCTTTGCTAGCGTCCTTAAAGTCTTTAATACCGCGTCCTAAACCTTTCATTAATTCCGGAATTTTTTTACCTCCGAACATTAATAAAACGATCACTAGGATAATGATGATCTCAGGGGCTCCAAGTCCGCCTAAAATGCCTAAAATAAATGCTGGTGCCATGTTTCGTAAATTTTGATGCATAAAGGTACTCATTTTCTTGTTAAAACGGCCATTTTATCCGTATTTTGTGATTAAAAGAAGCAAATGAAGCAAGTTTTAGCAGTGTTGGCGGGCCTTGTAGTGGGTGTTTTGGTCATTTTCCTGGCCCAGGTCATTGAGATGGCTATTTTTCCACCTCCAGCCAATTTTAATGCAAATGACCCAGAGCAAGTTAAGCAACTTATGCAAAATGCTTCTGCAATATCTCTTGTTTTGGTACTTATAGGATACTTTTTGGGTGCATTTGCTGGCGGCTTAGTTGCCACCAATATCATCAAAGGAATAACTTGGATGCCGGCACTTTTGGTTGGAACTGTATTAACTGTATTAGGACTCATTAATTTATTAGCTATTCCTCATCCTATTTGGTTCACCATTTTTGGTTTAGTTGTTTATTTTGCAGGATCTTTTATCGCATTTTTAGTGTACACCAAATTCAAAAAGAATGATCAAAAAAGTTGAACACATAGGCATTGCCGTAAAGGATATTAAAAATTCAAACGCATTGTTTGCCAAATTATTTGGCAAAGAGCATTATAAAATTGAGGCCGTTGAGAGCGAAGGCGTGAGCACCTCTTTTTTTATGTTAGGAGAAACTAAAATTGAATTAGTACAAGCCACCACCGAAAATAGTGCCATCACAAAATTCATAGAAAAAAAAGGAGAAGGTATTCATCACATTGCATACGAAGTAGATGATATTTATAAGGAAATAGAGCGCTTAAAAAAAGAAGGTTTTGAAATGATCAATGCGGAGCCTAAAGAAGGTGCTGATAATAAACTCATTTGTTTTTTACATCCTAAAAGCACCAACGGTGTTTTGGTGGAGTTGTGTCAGGAGAGGAAGTGATTTTATTTTTTGTTTGGATGGGCTGCTCCATTCGAATAATGCTGGCCTTATTTTAATCGAAAGCAAACATATTTTACATCCTCACCCTTATTCGTAAATAATTTTTCGTAATATGTTTTAATGGCGGTTAACTCTTTTCTATCCTCGGGGCAATTTTTATAAAGGTCATTTGTATGCCAGATCAATTCATGTTTGTTCTCTTGAATAACTTCCAAAGTATACTCATACAAACTTGTGCTATCGGTTTTCAAATGAATGATGCCATTTGGCTTTAATATCTTTTTGTAACGATCTAAAAATCGTTGGCAGGTAAGCCGTTTTCTTTCGCGCGGTTTTTGCGGCTGCGGATCAGGAAAGGTGATCCAGATCTCATCAACTTCTGCTTCGCCAAAGCAATGCTCAATAAAATCAATGCGCGTTCTTATAAAAGCAATATTGGTTAGCTTGTTTTCTAAAGCAAAATTAGCTCCGGTCCAAATGCGGTTACCTTTTACGTCGATGCCAACATAATTTTTATTTCTATTGGCCTGCCCCAAACCCACCGTATACTCTCCTCTACCACAACCAAGCTCTAAAATTAAAGGGTTCTCATTCTTAAAGAATTCTTTTCGCCACTTTCCCTTGATAGCAAAACCGTCCTTTATCTGCTCAAAAAAGAAGGAGAAGCAATTCTCAAAACGCTCTATATCTGCAAATTTTTCGAGTTTATTGGGCATTTCTTAGCTGTTTTTTACCGGTGGGCAAATATACACATTCAACTTATTTGTTATCTTTAAACCTTAAATTATAGTACTCTATGAACTCTTTTAACAGAACTAAAATTGTTGCCACCATGGGTCCGGCTACCGACGATATTGCGGTGCTCGAAGAAATGATGAACAACGGTTTGGATATTTGCCGCATCAATTTTTCGCACGGCGATTATAGTGCCGTTGAAAATACCATCAATAATATTCGTGCTTTAAACAAAAAGTTGAACAGGCATGTTGGAATTTTAGGAGATCTTCAAGGACCAAAATTACGCATTGGGGTTATAAAAGATAAAGTAGTTCAGTTAGAAAATGGTAAAGACATTGTAATAACCACTACAGAGCAAGAAGGCGATGCCAATAGAGTTTATATCACCTACCCAAATTTTCCAAAAGATGTTCAAGTAGGAGAGTTGGTTTTAATTGACGATGGAAAGATCCATTTAAAAGTTGTTTCTACTAACGGTAAGGATGAAGTAAGATGTACTGTTATAAGTGGCGGACCATTAAGTTCAAAAAAAGGTGTAAATCTTCCTAATACAAAAATATCATTGCCGTGTTTAACGGTAAAAGATCTTCGTGATCTTGATTTTGCTTTGGATCATGATTTTGATTGGATAGCATTATCATTTGTTAGAAGTGTAACAGATGTAGTTGAATTAAAAGATATCATCAAACACAAAGGCAAACGCGCTAAAGTAATTTCAAAGATAGAAAAGCCGGAGGCAATTCTTGAGATCGACAATATCATTGATGTATCGGATGGCATTATGGTGGCACGT
>CAYYUS010000233.1:0-5071 GCA_964474925.1 uncultured Akkermansia sp.
CCCCTCTATACTCTCTTTGGTAGTAATGAAGAGTGTACTTCTTGTTTGCTAGCAGGTCGGTTAATGACTTTTCTTTTCCAATTATTTTTTTCATACAATATTAATTTTCTACCCTCACTAAACCACTCATCAACTTTGGCAAGAGTGTATCTCGGAGGGTTTCTAGTTGTTGGATTTGATTTAAGTTTTTTGTCAATTTGTTAAAAAACGGAGTAACTATTTTATTAAATCTAATAATATCCATATCCTTAGGCAAGAAGAATTTTTCCTGATATAAGAATGATTTTAGATCAAGATTTTTGATTCCAGATGTGCCATTTTCAAGATTAAAGAAATCACCTCTTTGATATATTAGGTTTATATATACATGTAGAAAATAAGTATAATCATTAAGCTTAGGTCTAAGTAAACGGCAGAAATTAGAAAAAACCACTTTGCCTCCTAATAACTCTATTAAATTATTATTAAAATAGTGGCATCTTCCTGTAGACTGATCTTCTGTGCCACCGCTTATTTCAATTATAATATCACCATCTAATAGTTTGCATTTTTCATACTTACTCTCTTTTATATAGCGTATTGGTGGTTTTGGAATGCCATTATATAAATTACCAATATCAGTACCTCTTATGCATTTAACTTCTATATTATGGTCAATATCTTCTTTATCCTTACCCCATTCACCACCAATTGTATCTTTAAAATAATCACCTAAATAACCATGTTTACTAACATCCTCATTATTGATATCAAACCAATGCTTAAATAATGTTTCCGCTAGCTGTTCAATATTTTTATTATTGTTGTGAAGAAGAACAATTTTATCATTTAAACTGCTGAGAACTTCAGCAATAGATTCTTGTTCAAATAATGGAGGGAGTGATATTTCTAAATTCTTTATCCCGATTATTGTTAATGCCTTTTGTGCTGAACCAATCATTGTTGATTCTAATTGGCTTTGTCCGATATTGGATTTTAAATAATGAAGAAGATATTTTGGAGACAAACTTGGCTTGAAGTCTTTTATCCAAATAAGATTACCATCTTTGAAATAAAAATCTCCATCATTGTTTACTAAATATGGGATCCCTGCCCTTTCACCAACGGCGGCAATTAATATATCACCATCTCTTGGAGAGCCGAACTTTATTTTTATATCCTCATAACGTTGTTTACTTATAAAAAGCTCTGTTGAAACTTTTTGATTTAATGACTTTTCAATTATTTCCTTTGATCTGTAAAATGGTATCCCATTATTAACATAATCAGATAAAAATATTCTTTTACTTGAGGTTACGGTAGCTAATTCCCTAATTGGGATATTTTTATACTCATTCATCACGAGCCTCCTTTAGTTTAGTTAGATTAACTTTTATTCTTTCATTCAGCTCTACTTCCTCCAGCATCTGTTGTTCCAGATCTGATTGTAATTTGACAAAACGTTCTGTAAAATTAAAGTCATCCTCATCATCAGGCAAGCCAATGTATCTTCCAGGAGTAAGTACATAGTCCATTTCTTTTATTTCTTCTAGTGAGCATGACTTACAAAACCCAGGTATGTCATTATAAGCATCTCTGCTATTTAACCAATGGTGGTAGGTTTCACTAATTTGAGCTATATCTTCATTGCTAAATTCTCTTGTTCTTCTATTTACTAAGAATCCTAGGTTACGTGCATCTATAAATAATACTTCTCCTTTACGTTGTCTGTTTTTACCCCTGTTTAAAAACCATAAACAAGCTGGTATTTGAGTATTCAAGAATAGTTTTGTTGGCATATTTACTATACAATCAATTACACCATCTTCCAACATTGCTTTTCTAATTTCATATTCACCACTTTGTTTAGTAGTTAATGCTCCTTTAGATAATACAACACCTGCTTTACCAGTAGGAGATAAGTGATACAACATATGCTGTAACCAACCATAGTTTGCATTACCAACTGGAGGTGCTCCATATTTCCATCTACCATCATTACGTAAAAGTTCCCCGCTCCACTCAGATATGTTAAAAGGGGGATTAGCAATTATATAATCAGCCTTTAGATCAGGGTGTGCATCTTTTAGAAAGCTTCCTTCATTATTCCATTTTACTTGTTCTGAATCTATACCTCTAATTGCAAGGTTCATTACTGCTAGCCTCCAAGTTGTTTGGTTACTTTCTTGTCCGTAGATTGTGATATCATCAATTCTGCCTTGGTGCTGTTGTACAAACTTCTCACTCATTACAAACATACCACCACTGCCACAACAGGGGTCATAAACTTTGCCTTTATTAGGTTGTAACATTTCAATCAATAGTTGTACAACTGAACGTGGTGTATAGAACTGTCCTCCTTTGCGTCCTTCTGCTAATGCAAACTGCCCTAGGAAGTATTCATATACAACTCCTAATAAGTCTTTTTTACGTGCAGCTTCATCACCAATTTTTATATTGTTAATTACGTCAATTAGTTCACCCAGTATCATTTTATCTAACTGTGGTTTACCAAATTGCTTTGGAAGCACACCACGTAGCTTTGGGTTCTCTTTTTCTATTAGGTCCATTGCTGAATCAATATCTTCCCCAATGGTTGGTAATTTAGCTCTTGATACTAAGTAACTCCATCTTGCATTTGTGGGTACAAAAAATACATACTTTGAGCTGTATACTAATTTATCCTCTGGGTCGTCATATGCAAATTCACCTTCTTTATTTAATATTTTGGTATGCAGTTCCTCAAATGCATCTGCTACATATTTTAAAAATAGTAGTCCCAAAACGTAATGCTTGTATTCTGCTGCATCAATGTTTTTTCTTAGTTTATCTGCTGATTGCCAGAGTAGTTGTTCTATAGTTTTATTATCCTCAACCTTAACCTTCTTTGCCTTAGCCATTATATTTTATTATTATACATATAAAGTTAGTGGATTTGCATAAAAAAGGGGGAATTAATCCCCCTTTCATGCTGTCCGTTCAGTATAACTACCTATTGATGCCAAGCTTTTTTTCAAAAATTAAAGTATAATCTTAGTTTTCTATTAAAAAAAGGGGGTAATTAGCTTTTTCAACTAATTATATTGTTCTGGATCTATTATTTTATTTTTGGTTGTAAATATTTTATCAAAATCTACTTTTAGCTTTTTTGTTATTTCATTAATAGCTGTTTTCTTAAGATTAAACCCATCTTCATTTAGCCTTTTTTCTATAGCCCTTATTGACATCCCAGATTTGTAAAGCTCTTCAATTTTGTTTGTAACTTCTATTTTCACTTTCTTTTCAGGTTCATCCAAATAGTCAATGCATTCATAAGTAAAGTTTTCTTTCTGCTTAATTTTCAACAGCTTTTTTTTAACTTCTTCAGATACATAATTACCTTTTGTAACTTTTAATGTTCTAATTGTTCCATCATTTTGATCTTTTCTTAACTCAAGTACAGAACGCATTGATGCTTCAATGCCAGAAGCTCCAAGTAGGTTAATTTTACTTGGTGTATTATTTGTTTCACCTTTTTTTGACAAATGGTGTATAAATAAGAAACTAGTTCCATGTAATGCTGCTAATGCTTTAAATGGCTTTATAAATGCCCTAAAATTAGAAGTTGAATTCTGATCTCCAGTGAACAAGTCTGTTAGTACATCAAATACAACTAAGTCAACAGGTGTTGTTGAAAGTTCTTTTTTAAGTAGTTGTACTATATTTTCATATTCAACAACAATTGACATATTACTACCAATAACTTCTTTTTCATCCTTACTTAAGTTAAGTTTTTGCATTTTAAACACCCAGTCTCGTTTTGTATCCTCTGTTGATACATAAATTGATTTTTTGTAAACAAGGTTCAGTTGTAGATTAAGTAACTGGCTGTCCCCATTAGCTATTGCAATACATAGTTGCCTAGCTAGCATTGTTTTACCACTGTCAGAGGGTCCAGCTATTGTTACTAAACTGCCAGCTGGGATTAAGTTTTCCCAGAGGAACATTTCTTCTTCAGCATCCTCGTTGAATAGCTCAAAAACAGAGATTATTCTTTTGTCCCTAACGCAGTTAGGGGTAGGAGGCATTAACTTAATCTCTTCAGGATTTAGCATCTCATTATTTACGGCACCAGCTTCAGGTGTTTGCTTTTCGTTTAAAATCATAATATATTATTTGGCATAGTAGAATCAAATACCAAACCATTTTTTTTGTCATAAAGTCGTAATTCTTTCTAAAATTCCTAATCGTCCTTCTATGAGCTCTTTTGCTAAAAAACAGTACTTTTTTACTCTATTCATCCTTGTTAGTATACTTGTAGCTTTTTTATTTTTCATTATTCACAGATTGTGGAATAACTTTTATTTATAGTACCATGTATGTCATGACATTATTGCTTATTACAATATTGGCAGAAATAAAAATGAGGAGCAATTATTACTCCTCATTTTATTAACCATTTAACTTTTCTTCCAGCTTTTTCATCTCAGTATAAATGAGCTGCTCTCCAACCTTGGCATAAATTTGAGTGGTAGAGATTTTCAGATGGCCTAATAGCTTGCTTATAATTTCAATAGGGGTACCGTTTTTCAAAAGTACGGTACTGGCAAAAGTCCTTCGTGCTAGATGACATACCAGCTTTTTATTTATTCCAACTATGCTTCCTATTTCAGCTAGGTAGCCGTTCATCTTTTGGTTACTTGGGATGTTTAATAATTTATCACTACTATTTGGTATGTGAACCGGTTGCATTCTATTCAATACCTCAGCAGCATGTTTTAATAATGGAAAGCATACGGGTACTTCTGTTTTAGTTCTTTGTATACTAATCCAAAGTAATCCATCTGATCTTAGTTCTAAGTTCTTATGTTCAAGCTGCTTTACGTCAATGTATGCAAGCCCTGTGTAACACATAAATAAAAAGCAGTTACGTACTTTTTCAAGTCTGTCTAAAGTAAATATTTTATCCGTTAATGCTTTTAATTCATTTTCATCCAATACGTCTTGTAATGTTGGTTTAAAGCCGCATTTAACGCTCATGAAGGGGTTGTAATTAATCCACTGCTCTTCCATTGCATAGTTTAAATACCTACGGAAATTCTTGGCATGTTTC
>CAYYUS010000234.1:0-5053 GCA_964474925.1 uncultured Akkermansia sp.
ACAAAAATATTAAGATAATGCGTAGGTAATGTTAAGGAAACAAAAACTTAACCTAAACTTTACTTTTGAAAGCACAAAAAAAGCCAGAAGGCTTGATGGTAAAGGTTTACAGGGGGTTTATAGTGGACTTAAAGAAAGATCATTAAAAGTACTAAGCTCATTGGTTTTAATGCTTATTTCATTAAAGCCTAATGATTGTACTTTAAGAGTAAGAGTTTCAGTGGTTTTAATAGTTATCTGTATCTGGCCATTGAAATCGGTAATATATTCTTTACCTGTTTCGGCCAACACTACTTTTGCACCTGCTAACTCTTCTCCTTGTGAATCGGTTACTTTTATAAATACAGTTTTGGTAACTTCTTTACCGCCATTTCTATCATCATTGGCAAAAGTTCCCAAACTCAACGTAAGCGCAGTAAGTATATATAGTAATCTTTTCACAGTACAAATTTAGGATGAGGATAGTAGGAGAACCTTAAGGCAATGTTATCAAATCGTTAATCAGTAAAACGGGATCTTTTTTAACCACGAAGCACACGAAATTAAGAGGCAACACGAAGGGCACGAAAATGCCATTTCGTGCCCTTCGTGTAAAATTTTCGTGTGCTTCGTGGTTAAAAGATACGTTCCAATTGAAAAAGCAATTACTTCGCTGCAAAAACTTTTTCGCCGTTGATCCAAGTTGAAATTACTTTTGATTTTAATACTTCGCCTTCGTTACATTTCATCAGATCGGTATCTACTATAATGAAGTCGGCAAATTTCCCTTTTTCTAAACTTCCTTTTTCTTTTTCTTCAAAGTTAGAGTAGGCAGCCCATATGGTCATTCCTCTTAAAGTTTCTTCTCGTGTTAAAGCATTTTCCATTTGATAACCTTTATCTGGTAAACCTTTTACGTCTTTACGAAATACAGCCGCGTAAAATGTTTTAAAGGGACTGATATCTTCCACCGGAAAGTCAGTTCCTAAAGCAACCATTCCGGCGGCTTTTAAAAGATCTTTATAGGCATAAGCAGTTTTTACACGCTCATTTCCTAAACGTTCATTGGCCCAATACATATCGCTAGTGGCATGCGTTGGTTGAATAGAAGGAATAACACCAAGCAGTTTTATTAATTCCAGATCTTTTTTGCTTACTACCTGTGCGTGTTCTATTCGCCAGCGTCTATCTTTGCTGATCGAACTAAATAATTTTCCTTTACCATCTCCAAACATGATGGGATTTGTAGCATAAACCAACAACATTGCTCGTACAGCCGAATCACCAATACAATGTGTATTCATTTGAAATTTGTAGCTATCCATTTGGTCGGCGTATTTATTAAAATATGCAAGATCATTTAGCAAAAATCCTTTCCAATTTGATTTGTCTGAATACTCCTCTAATAAACATGCACCTCGAGAACCTAAAGCTCCATCGCCGTAAAATTTAAACGAGCACACATTGAGTTTATCAGTTTTATATTTTCCATGCTCTAAATAGTAAGTTAAATTTTCTTCCGTTGGAGTTAGCATGGCATATATGCGCATTTTTAATTCACCTTCTTTTTGCAATTTATCAATGGCATCGATGATATTTTTTTCTAATCCGGCATCATCAACGGTTGTTAAACCCATTTCAAAACAATTGGTTTGCGCATTCAATAAAGCGCGCTTAATAAGATCTGCATTTTGTTTGGGAATTAATTTCTCAACGGAGTCAACTGCATTATCAACCAATACGCCCGTTAATTCTCCATCTTTAAGAATTAACTCTCCACCATTTATTTTTGTTTTGTTATTAAGCTTTGCAAGATCCAAAACTACTTGATTCACTAAAGCAGCATGACCATCTATACGTTTTAAAAATACAGGAACATCCGGAAAAATCGCATCCAGTTTTTCTTTGGTGGGAAATTCTTTTGTTTCCCAATCGTTTTGATCCCAACCTCTACCTATAAGCCAAGGTCTTTCTGTTAAAGACTTTGGTTTCACAAATTCCGAATTGAGTTTTGAATGTTCAATAACTTTTTCTAGAACTTCATTATAAGAATTAGTGCCCACTAAATTAGCTTCGTTTAATCCCTTTCCATAACCATAAAAATGACAGTGCGCATCAATAAAACCCGGATAAATAAATTTTCCTTCGGCGTCAATGATTTGTTTTGCTGTGTATTTATCATTAATAAGTTCAGTGCTTCCTGTTTCAATAATTTTACCATCTTTAACAGCAATTGCTTCGGTAACTGTAAATAGTGAATCAACTGTGTAAACGGTAGCATGATCAATAATAAGATCAACTTCCTGTTTTGGTTGGTTTGAACAAGAGAAAAGTAGAAGCGAAACAAAAATAAAAACAAATTTATTCATTGAACTAAAATACTAATGAAACCCGAGGAAAACAAAGCAATTGCTAAAAAATGGTTCGAGGCTTTTAATGAGCACGATCTTGAAAAATTACTGTCTTTATATGATGATAATGCCCAACATTACAGTCCTAAATTAAAGATAAGGCAACCTGAAACTCGGGGTTTTGTAATGGGAAAGGATCAATTGCGTGCCTGGTGGGCCGATTCGTTCAAGCGTTTGCCAAGTTTGAAATATGAGGTGGTAAAATTAACTGCCGACGAGGAGCAAGTATTCATGGAATACACGCGTTTTGTGGATGGCGAGGAGAGTTTAAGCGTTGGAGAAGTGTTGGAAATTGAGAAAGGAAAGATCGTTGCCTCCCGAGTATATCACGGATAATGATTAAATTTGCCCTATGCGTATTGATATCATAAGTGTTGTTCCCGAATTAATGACGAGTGCTTTTAGTCACTCTATTTTAAAGCGCGCTGCTGCAAAAGGATTGGTGGAAGTAAATCTTATTAATTTGCGAGATTATGCTGTAGATAAACATAACAGTGTAGATGATTATGCATTTGGCGGTGGAGCAGGAATGGTGTTGATGATAGAGCCTATTGACGCTTGCTTGAAAGATCTAAAAAGCAAACGCGATTACGATGAGGTAATTTATATGAGTCCTGACGGGCAGATGTTAGATCAGCCTTTGAGCAATCAATTATCGCTTAAAAAGAATATCATTATTTTATGCGGACATTATAAAGGTGTTGATGAACGCGTTCGTCAACATTTAATTACTCGCGAAATTAGTATAGGAAATTATGTATTGAGTGGAGGAGAGTTGGCTGCCGCGGTTTTAAGTGATAGCGTTATTCGTTTATTACCCGGAGTTTTAAATGACGAAACTTCTGCCTTGAGTGATTCTTTTCAAGATGGATTAATTGCGCCACCGGTTTATACAAGGCCGCAAGAATACAATGGCTGGGGAGTTCCTGATATTTTATTAAGCGGACACACAGCCAATATTGATAAATGGCGCCACGAAGAAAGTGTGAAACGTACTAAGGAAAGAAGGCCTGACTTATTGAAGTAAGTTGCTTTGAAAGATCTTTTAACCGTTAAACGGATTAACGTCTTCTGTTTTAGGTTGAAAATTGAATTTGAATTCAGAAACTTTCTCAAGATCTTCTCCAACCTCAAGCATATCTTCATCTTCAATTTCATAGATCCAATTGATCTTAGCTTTACTTTTAAAGTTGCCGGTAACACCTTGGATCAATTCCAAAAGGATCTTTATGCTGGAAGTATTTACGTAATTAAGGTCAATGGTTAAATTTACTTCTCCCTTATGATTTGCTTTGAATTCTTCAAGCCATGCAAGTATAGGTGCAAAAAACCCTTTGGGGTCTTCCGGAAAACAATTTCCAAGTATGCTAAGTTCGCCGTTCGCGTTAAAATCGATCTGTGGTGAGCGTTTTTTGTAAGGGATCACTAAATTTTCCATGTTACTTTTATAAGGTTTAATTTGCAGGTTCAAGGTAGATAAATGAGTTTAAATATGCAAGAATTTTTATTGATGGAAATAACACATTTAAGCATCTTATTTAGATATATCCCTTGACCTTAAAACCGATACAACTTCGTTAAGTTCGAATTCCTTAGCGTTTAAAAGTAAAATATAATGATACATCAAGTCGGCAGCTTCATTCAAAAATAATTCCTTGTTATTGTCTTTAGCCTCAATAACCAATTCTACAGCTTCTTCTCCAACTTTTTGGGCTATTTTATTTAGTCCTTTTTTCAAAAGCAAGTTAGTGTACGAACCTTCAACGGGATTTTTAATACGATCTTTAATTATTCCTTCCAGTTCAAACAGAAAATTCTCCGGCGAATTCTTTTCATTAAAACAGGTATCAGCACCGGTGTGACAAACGGGACCTTGAGGAGTTGCTTTAATTAAAAGTGTATCGTTATCGCAATCTTTTAATATGTCGATGACATTTAAAAAGTTTCCACTTTCTTCGCCTTTGGTCCATAAGCGTTTTTTACTTCTACTGAAAAAAGTAACTTGTTTTGTAGTTTTTGTTTTTTCCAACGCTTCTTCATTCATAAAGCCTAACATTAATACTTTGTTTGTATTTACATCTTGAATTATAGCAGGAACAAGTCCATCGCTGTATTTTGAAAAATCTAAGTTCATAGTCTTACTTTTATATTTTTACGTTTTAATTCTTTTTTAAGATCATCAATGTGTATCTCGTTATAATGAAAAACACTTGCTGCTAAAGCGGCATCGGCTTTTCCAAGGGTAAACACATCTTCAAAATGCTTGATAGTTCCTGCCCCGCCACTGGCGATAACAGGTACATTTACGTACTCGGAAATGAGTTTAATGATGTCATTTGAAAAACCATCTTTTGTGCCGTCGCTATCCATGGAGGTGAGTAAAATTTCTCCTGCTCCGAGTGCAACTGCTTCTTTTGCCCAATCCAATGCAGTTTTTTCAGTTTTTATTCTTCCTCCATTCAAATACACATGCCATTCTTTATCTTCAAATTTTACATCTATTCCAACAACTACACATTGGCTTCCAAAACGATGTGCCATTTCGTAAATAAGTTGTGGGTTTTTAAATGCCGCGGTATTTATGGCAACTTTATCGGCACCCGCTTTCAAAAGTGCAGAAACATCTTCCAAAGACGAAACACCGCCGCCAACTGTGAATGGAA
>CAYYUS010000235.1:0-5027 GCA_964474925.1 uncultured Akkermansia sp.
AGCCGAATATCTGTTTGCGTTGTTAAACAGTGAATTTTATTTACCTCATGTAACATCACGAGAAGACTGCAAAAGGACCAATATCTTCTCCATAAAGTAAAGATAGATGGGTATCAATCCACTAAACTACACAAAGAGGAGCTTGAAGGTTTTGTTAAGCAAAAGCCGAACCGTAAATTCTTTGGGGTTTTTCCTTTTTTTGTTGGGTGGCATAATATGTTCAATGATTCTGTATTACAAGCAAAAAAAGAAAAGCGAAATGAGCAATATGATATAAAGAACGCAAAAAAAATACAAGACATAAATAAGAAGAATATTGAGCGAGAAAAGAAAGGAAAGAAACCTCTAGAGCCGAAATTGCATAATAAGGAAGAGCCAACAACACGTGAGAATATCAGGAATATAGGAGAGGCACCCGTTATCTTTGATACTGTATTAGCGAATCAAACCGCAAAGCAATTGCGGATGTTCTTATTTAGCAAAGGGTATTTTAATAATAAAGTAGATTGGTGTGTGGATTGGAATAGGCGCACTAAACTCGGAAGGATCAAAAAGAGGCAAGCTGAACTTCATTACGAAGTAACTCCGGGAAACGCTTATTACATTAATCACTTTTCTTATGTACTTGAGGACAAAAGAATAGCCGATCTTTTTTATTCGGATACGATCAATAGTTTAATAAAGCGAGGCGACCATTATGACGCTGCTGTTTTAAATGAAGAGCGATCACGCATAACAAAATTCTTGCTCAATAACGGTTATTACTTTTTTGAAACAGCCTATATTAATTATAGCGTGGATAGTAATCAGGCTGGTAATTTTGTTTCCGTCGAACTTACTTTACGAAAATTCTCAAGAACATATAGTAGCAGTGATGATTCATTAGTTTTTGTGAATCACACAAAATTCAGGATCAATCAGATCTATGTGATAACAGAGCAGGTTTTTGGGAACATACGAGAGATACAATTTAAAGATACCACAGTACCTGCAAATAAGGACGTAAAATTCCTTCATAACTATCCTCTGAAATACAAAGCAACTTTGCTAGCCGATTTCATTAAATTACCAAAAGGGGCATTGTTTATTCGAGATACAGCCGAAGCAACTTTTAAAAGCTTACTTGGTTTAGGTATCTTTAAAGGCGTTACTATACAATTCTATAAAAGCGATGAGTTCCCTGCAAAACTTGATTGCTATATAATTTGTACCCCTTTGATAAAACAATCTATTACTTTAGAAACAGAATTGATCAATACCTCCGGTAACCGCGGTATTGATGGTAGTTTAATATACAGGAATAGGAATGTATTTAAAGGAGGTGAAGTGATACAGCTCAAAATGCAAGGAGCCTTAACAGCGCAAAATCAAATTGGAGATTCAAAGGATGACCCTGATCTGTTATCTCTGTCGCGAATACAACAATTATTCAATACGTTTCAGGTTGGTCCCGAATTCACATTTTCTGTACCGCGCGCCTTTTTTCCCTTCTCTCTTTTTCCATTTAAGAACGAGATGTTGCCCCGTACCTATTTTAAAACCGGATTGAATTATCAGGCCCGCGAAAATTTTGTGCGTAACATTGTAAGTTTTGAGTACGGCTTAAGTTTTAGATCAAAAAACAGATTGTTCAAGTATGAGATAGCACCATTTGAGATCTATAGCGTAAAAGCAAAATTATCGAGCGCGTTTAAAAATGAGCTTAGTGAATTGAACGACGCGTTCCTTTTAAATTCATTTATTGATCACATTACTACGCTTTCAAAAGGAAGTGTTGTATATTCATCAAAAGAAAATATGCTTACAAGCAATACTCCTGTACACTATGTTCGGTTTTTGGGAATGTCGTCGGGTAATATTTTACGTGAATATTTCAATTTGCGAAAAGCACCTAAGGATTCTTTAGGTCGTTACAATTTATTTGGGATCCCTTTTGCTCATTTTTTAAAGGCTGAATTAGAATATAGAATTTATATTCCTTTAAGTAAAAAACGAAAACTTGTTTACAGGATCGCAGGTGGTATTGGTAAAACATTAGCCAACTTAAGCGTTTTGCCTTACGAGCAAAGTTTTTTTACGGGCGGCCCTAATACAATTAGAGCCTGGAGAGCTCGTACGCTTGGGCCGGGAGGATACGATCCTACCAACAGTTCAACTCGTTTTGATAAAATTGGTGATCTTTTACTTGAAGGAAATATAGAATATCGTTTCCCTATTTTAAAAACAATTTATGGTGCAGTATTTGCTGATGCCGGAAATATTTGGCGTTTGCAAAAAGTAGAGGATAAGCCAAATGGGGAATTTAAAGTGGATGAATTTTACAAACAAATTGCTTTAGGTGGTGGCGTAGGTTTGCGTTGGGACCTAGATTTTTTAATTTTACGTTTTGATTTTGCTGTTCCGATCAAAGACCCTAAGTACGCCGAAGGAGATAGATTTACGTATGATAAGCAACCATGGCGTTCAACAGTAATTAATTTTGGAATAGGATATCCGTTTTAAGATGAAGATAACAGGTTTTACCATCATAAGAAATGCCATAAAGTACGATTATCCCGTATTGGAAGCTATTCAAAGCATACTTCCTATTTGTGATGAATTTGTAGTAGGTGTTGGAACTAGCGATGACGGAACCTTGGAATTGATAAAGTCTATCAGCTCTCCTAAAATTAAAATAATTGAATCGATTTGGGATGATTCTAAACGCGAAGGTGGTTTGGTGCTTTCTATAGAAACAAATAAAGTTTTTGATGCTGTTGGAAAAGAAAGCGATTGGTGTTTTTATATTCAATCGGATGAATGTGTTCATGAGGAGGATCTATCGTCAATAAAAGCCGCGATGGAAAAATACAAGAATGATAAAGAAGTTCAAGGCTTACTTTTTAATTACAAGCATTTTTACGGGCACTATAATTATATTGGAACAGGAAGAAGATGGTATAGTAAGGAGATCCGCATCATTAAAAACGATAAGAGCATTCGATCGTATAAAGATGCGCAAGGTTTTAGAACAGTGAATGGCGAGAAGCTAAAAGTGAAACAGGTAAATGCATTCATTTATCATTACGGCTGGGTAAAATCCCCAAAAGCTCAACAAGCAAAGCAAGAGAATTTTCATAAGATGTGGCACGATGATGGTTGGATGAAAGAAAATATTCCCGTTGTTGAGGAATTTGATTACAGCAAGATCGATCTTTTAGAGAATTATAAAGGATCACACCCAGCTTTATATAGTGAACGCATTGCGAAGGCCAATTGGAAATTCAATTACGATAATTCTAAAGTAAAGATAAGTTTCAAAAATAAATTCCTTCACTTTATTGAGAAAACATTTGGATGGAGAGTAGGGGAGAATCGGAATTATATTTTGCTGAAGGATTAGTTAGACATCTCAAAAAAATTTAAACCACTATTCGTTTATTGTGCCACAGATTTCTCAGATTTCCACAGATTTTGAAAAATTTATAGTTCGCATTTTTTTACGCAAAGGCAAAATGCTGCTGCCGCGCCCGCGTCCCGATAGCTATCGGGAGAACGAAAAGCCCTGCTCAAAATTTTGCTTAATGTTTGCGGAGCGAGGAGGCTCCGCTTAAGAAGCGGAGACCCCGAAGCCCGACAAACATTGCAAAATTTAAGCAGGCTTGAAGTGAAAGCGCGATAAGGCGCCCAAATTAAAAGAATAATAAAATTTATTTACAAAACACCCTCATCTGTAAAGCTGTAATACTTTTGATCGCCAATGATCAGATGATCGAACAAAGTAATATCAAATAATTTTAGGGCTTCCTTTATTTTTTTGGTGATTATAATATCTTCTTGACTTGGTTTTAGATTTCCGCTTGGATGATTATGAGCCAGTATAACACTGCTCGTATTATTTTCAATGGCCGACTTTGAAACCAAGCGAACATCAACTACTGTTCCGCTTATTCCGCCTTTACTAATGCTTTCTATTTTTATGACCTTATTGGCTCTGTTCATCAAAACCATCCAAAACTCTTCGTGTGGAAGGTCGGCTAATTTTGGATTTAATAAATTAAAAGCATCCCTACTCGAAGTTATTTTCGGCTGTTCGGTACTATCTGTATCTTTTCTTCTTCTCCCCAATTCAAAAGCAGCGGCAATATTAATGGCTTTGGCCGGACCAACACCTTTGAACTTTTGAAGTTCATTAAGAGATAGTTTGGCTAACGTATTTATGTCGTTTTTGCTTTCATGTAGTATGCGCTGAGCAAGTTGAATGGCAGTTTCATCGGTATTTCCCGAACCAAGAATAATAGCCAATAATTCGGCATCACTTAAGTGTTGACGCCCCATTTGAATTAGCTTTTCACGCGGCCGATCATCTTCTGATAATGACTTTAGGTTGATATGTTTAAGGCCTTCTTCCATTCATATAAATGTATAAATTTTAACTTGTTAATCCGAAAAAATAATGAACAATAAAAAGCTGTCATAAAGCTTATTATGAACGAAATGATTTATATTTGAGTATCTATATGGTATTTAGTAGTGTTATTTTCTTAGTGTATTTTTTGCCATTATTCTTGTTAGGATATTTCCTTATTTATAAAAAGCACAAGAATACTTATCTCTTATTAGCAAGTATTCTTTTTTATTCCTGGGGCGCTCCTAAGTTCATATTTGTAATTCTACTTACAACCCTTATTGATTTTTATCTGGTAAAGTATATGGATTCCCTCGCTGATCAAAGAAAGCGAAAGTGGGTTTTGGCTATTTCCGTTACATTAAATCTGAGTTTATTGTTTTATTTTAAATATTGTAATTTTTTCTTAGAAAATACAAATGCTCTTCTCTCCGTGTTTGGAAATTCGGGCATTACGCTTTTAAATGTTGTGCTTCCAATTGGAATATCTTTTTACACATTTGAAAGTATTACCTATGCAGTTGATGTATACCGAAGGGTTCATAAGCCACTTCATAACTTTATGGATTATCAGCTCTATATAATCCTGTTCCCAAAGTTAATTGCAAAGTAGCGTAAGTATGACGGCTGCAATGAAAAG
>CAYYUS010000236.1:0-5016 GCA_964474925.1 uncultured Akkermansia sp.
AAGACGGAACAAGTGGCATACATAGACTTATTGTCGATTAGCAGGCGTAAGTATCTTGAGAAATTTCTCAGGATACTTATGTTTTCGTTTTTTTTCCTCGTGTCAAACAAACATTCTTCGGCGCAAGCTAACTACGTTCAAAATCCAAGCTTTGAAGATCTTGATTCTTGCACTACTGTGAATTTTCAGTACCCTCCACAGCATTGGGACACCTTGAGAGCAGGTGGTGGTGGTGGTCCTGAGATATGCTCTGTTTGTTCAACCTTTCCTGGACTAATTGTACCTTATACTGGATTTATATCTTTCCAAAAACCACGAACAGGTAACAACTATTGTTTCTTTACAAATTACATCGAACAACCCAGTACGCCTCCAGGGCAAAGAAGAGAATATATTCAAAATGAGCTTTCAAATACCCTTATACAAGGGAAGTCTTATTGTGTTACATTCAACCTGAGCTTAATGAATGAAAGTAAATATGCCATAACTGATTATGGAGCTTATTTAGACAACGGAAGTGTTAGTACAAGTTATTTTGGCGTAGCCTCAGTTACTCCGCAAGTAAAAAGTCAGAATGGAGTGTTCATTACAGATACGATGGGATGGGTGAAAATACAAGGTACTTTTATTGCCCAAGGCAACGAACGTTATCTAACACTTGGAAATTTCAAAAACAATACAAGTACAACTTTCAGTATTATGAGTGGGCCAAGATTGGTTGCAGATTATTATGTTGACGATGTTTCAGTTATAGCAAGCGATCTTCCTGCTTTTGCTGGTAGAGATACCATTTTGTGTATTGGCGACAGTGTTTTTATTGGTCGTCCACCCGAAGTTGGCTTAGAATGTATTTGGTCCAGTAATAGTTCAACTATTGCCACCGGCGGCGGATTATGGGTAAAGCCAGTAAGTACACAAACTTTCGCTGTTCAACAGGATGTTTGTGGAGTATTTACTTTTGATACAATTCAAGTACAAATAAAACCTAAGTATGTTGATGCCTCCACTTTAACGGCCAACTTCACGGGTTTATGTTTAAAAGATAGTCTTAAATTAAATTTACTAAATCCACCAATAGACACTGATACAAAATTTCAATGGCAAGGCCCTCTCGGTTTAAATAACTATACAATTTCAAATCCTAAAGGTATTATACAACAATCTGGTACTTATAGTGTATCATATAATAGCATGGGAAGTTCTATACATTGCCCTTATAATTATAACAAATCAATTTTTATTGAGCTAAAAGACACTTGCGATATTGATCCGATTTTTCCTAATATTTTCACGCCTAATAACGATGGAGTTAACGACACTTGGGGAATTAACTATAAAAAAGTTTCTTATGTAAAGGAAATCAATTATGTTATTTATAATCGCTGGGGTAATATTATTTTTGAATCAAACCTTCCTAAAATGAGATGGGATGGTTATACAACATCAGCAATTCAATGCACGGATGGAGTTTATTTTTATATTGCCAAAATAAAAGATACGAAAGATCAAATAAAAGAATACAAGGGAAATATTACTCTAATGAGATAAGATTTCCCTCACTTTTGTTTACTCAACTAGCTTTCTTCACATAAAACGGCACATTCACTTTAAAACTCCAATTTCTTCCCATATTAAAAATACCTGAGCGTCCCGAACCATTTACAGGGTAACTATCAAAATACTTTAAGCGACTCATATTTGATTGATAGGCAGCATCCGTTAAATTACTAACGTAAATTCCAATGGTAAATAAGGTTCTGTCTTTTTTATTTTTTACCTCTGCTCCTATTCCCGCATCTAATAAAGTATAGGATGGCGTTTTTGTTTCGGTATTATTAAATAAAAAGGCGCGGTTTTGCGCGGCGTAATATTGTAAACCAATTTTAATAAAAATATGTTCAAACGGACCAACACTCTTCAAAAACTCAGCGCTTAATTCAGAATTGGTATGTAAAGGAGGAATGAACGGCAAATATTTATTACTGTCATTGATCACAGCACCATTTCCTCCTAAATTAGTAGCATACACAAACGAAACAGCATTTGAAAAATGCAACCAATCTAAAGGATGCGGATGAATATCAATTCGTGCTTCACCTCCAAGTAATTGTGCCTTGGTTTGAATGAATTTAAAAACCGGGTAGGCATTTCCCGTTTCCATATAAATAGAATCGCCTCCCATTAAACTATTTAATTTTTGATTGAAGATATAATTGCTAATGGTATTATTAAATACCTCAGCGCTGGCCGAAACGTGTTCGCTTTCGTAAAACAAACCAATATCTTCTTGTAAACTAAATTCCGGTTTTAAATTCTCATCGCCCAATTGCTGAAAACCTGTGCCCGGATGAACACCCTTTGCCGAGATCTCCGAAATATTTGGTGCGCGATAACCTCTTGCCACATTAAATTTTACCATCACTTTTTTATTGATGTTATAGGTAATTCCAAAACTTCCTGAAAATCCATTGAAAGTGTGTGTATAATCACTAAATTGTTTTGTTGTACCTGCTGTATCCGTTGTGGTTTTATCAAAACCGGTTATAGGATCGGCAATTACATACAGCGCCGTGTTTTTGAACGAACGTGTATCATATCTTGCCCCTGCCGCAATATCTACTTTGCCGAAATTCTTTTTGCCATAAATAAATGGTGCGATGTCAAATATTTTATAATCCGGGATCACAAATTCCGTTCCTTTGCTTACATCGTTCATTTGGTACATTCCATTTATACCAATAATACTTTCAAAACCCTTTTTCTCAGGAAAATAAAACTTGGCATCATAACTTGCCGTTCCCATATTCATATGTAAAGCCGGAATGTCCAATGCCTGGGGGTGTGCATATTCACCACGAATACTTTTCTGATAACCCAGTTTCAAAGCCAGTTTACTTTTTTTAATGATAAAGTTATTTGAAGAGAACACACGGTAATGTTGCACGCGCTGATGAATGGCGTTAATGGAATATGAATTCAATTCAGAATTTGAAACTAATGGACGTAAAGTATCTTCTTCCGAAATTTGCTTGGTGAATTTACGAGAACTTGAATCTCTGCTTCCATCCGGGATCTCTTGCATATTATCGTACAAACTAAAATTTAAATGCGAATAACCCCATTTGCGATTCAATCCAAAAAATGCATTCAAATTCCTTTCGGCAAATCCGGTATTGTAAACTCTTCCATCATATTTGTTTTGGTAATTTGTTGCTTCTTTATACGATGTTCTCATGCCCCAAATAAAGCCTGATGAATTTCCGGTTAAATTGAACGAACCACCGCGCGATCCATTACTGGTTTGATAATTACTTTGCAAGGCGCCGCTTATTTCACCATCGGGCGAAGGATTAGCGGGAATTAAATTTACCACACCGGCCAATGCATCTGAACCATAAATTAAACTGGCAGGTCCTTTTACTACTTCTATTCTATCAATTAAATACTGATCCACTTCAATTCCGTGTTCATCTCCCCATTGTTGACTCTCTTGCCTTATGCCGTCAAACAAAGTAAGAATACGATTGTATCCTAATCCACGAATAAACGGTTTTGATACATTTGGTCCTGTTGCCAAAGCATTTATACCCGGAACTTTTGCAATGGCATCAATGATATTGGTTGATGAATTTTCAGTTAAATGATGATTATCAATAAAAACCATCGGAACAGGATTTCGTTTTATTTCTGTAGCTCGCGAAACTCCGGTAACCACAACTTCATTGGCTTCGATCACCGATTCTTCCATTTCCACATCTAATTGTGTTGTTGTGGCAAGATCAATAGTTTGAACAAATGTTTTGTAGCCTATCAATTTGATCTGAACAATAGTTTTGATCTTTGGCAAATTTTTTAGTTCGTAACTGCCATCTGTTTTAGATACAGTTCCGTTCTTTAGGTCGGGTAAATAAATTACCGCTCCCGGCAAAGCTTCCTGATTTACTTTTGTTTTAATGAAGCCTTTAAGTATAACTTGGGCTTCGCTTATATATACGCCTATAAAAAAAGCGATGAATAAAATGCTTTTCATTTAATTTTGTTTTAAATTTTAAAATAGAAATAGATGATACCGAAAAGTATCAAGCTTGAACAGAAATTAAATTACTGGAGGTGCGCGCGAAGGTAAATTATAAGAAAGATCGGCCTGAATGGTTCTTTGTTTGTAAAACGGTAAGGATGTATTTATGTTAGTGCTTAAACATTCAACAGCAACAACTGTTGTAAGATCGTAAGCCGGAGAATCTAATTTTAAAATATCGCAATGTGTGTGTTGCTCTTCAATGTGAGTTCCGAGGTGTGCGTGATTAAGCTTACAAAAATTATCGTCAGTATCGTGATGATCGGCAAAAAGATCGTGGATGGTATGCGCGGGAGTAATAACCCACGAGAAGGCCACTAATAAAAAATACGCTATATATGTATTTACTTTTTTCAAGCGCTTCAAAATTAACTCAAAAATTCAATTGAAACCAAAAGCACTTCAAATAAGAGGTCAAAATGGCTTTTTAGATATAATATTTAACAAAAAGTGGAGTGATTCAAGTTCTTTAACCACGAAAGGCACGGAAATTTTACACGAAAGACACAAAATTTCGTGTTTTTCGTGAAAGTGTTTCGTGTTTTTCGTGGTTAAAAAAATAGTGTAAAATAAAACGGCGAACAAATGTCCGCCGTTGGTATTAGTTTCCTAGATCTTCAAAGCTCACATCCGAAGATGGGCTTTTTTGATCGCTCACCGGATTTTCAATTACCGGAGAGTTTTCTTTGATATACTCTATTGCTTCATGAAAACCATCCGCAAATTTTTCGAAATCTTCTTTGTACAAAAAGATCTTATGCTTCTCGTAAAAAAATTTACCATCATCCCCAAAACGTTTCTTGCTTTCTGTGATGGTTAAATAATACTCGCTTCCTTTGGTGCTTTTTACATCAAAAAAATAAGTGCGCTTTCCTGCTCTAACTGGTTTTGAGAACAGATCGCCTCTGTCATTTCTTTCAACTTCTTCCGACATACAA
>CAYYUS010000237.1:0-5007 GCA_964474925.1 uncultured Akkermansia sp.
CGAAAAAAATTCGCCAACGGTTGTGAGTATTTTGTGTACGTAGGATCTATGCATCCTCGAAAAAATATTACAACACTCATAAAGGCTTTTGGGGAATTTAAAAAAGAAAAAACCACCAAAACAAAATTGGTATTTGCCGGTCCTGCCGCTTGGGGAATGAGTGATACCTATGAATTAATAAAGAAAAACGGCGTTGAAGGTGAAGTTTTATTTACAAACCGTTTGAGTAATGAAGATATGGCGCTTGTTTTAGGCAGCGCGATGGCATTAACCTTTATTCCATATTACGAAGGCTTTGGAATTCCTTTAGTAGAGGCTATGGCAGCCGAAGTTCCAATTATTACAAGCAATGTTACCAGCTTACCCGAAATTGCAGGCGAAGCAGCTTTGTTGGTTGATCCTTTGCAGGTAAGCGAAGTGAAGAGTGCAATGGTAAAGGTCTTTCAAGATGAAGCTTTAAGAAGTTCGCTTGTTGAAAAAGGAAAATTACAAAGAGAGAAATTCAGTTGGGAGAAGAGTGGGGATCTACTTTGGGATTCGATTCAAAACACGGTAAATATGTAGTACGTTAACGAAGAATTACCTTCCACTCTTTAGTATTGTATGTTCGAGCTTTACTATCTTTTATTCTTCTGTACATCATGTATGAAAGCCCTAAACCTACAGGTTCAAAGATAGCCAAAGGAATTAGCGAAACATCTACAATCGAAATAACTACACCAGCAACAATTGCAAATGCAGCAAATACTGGAACAAGAATTGAAAAACCACTACAGCTATTGCTCCGAGCAAAACTAAATGATTCAACACTATCAATAAGAACTTTTTGCCTTAAATACCTTGTATAAGATTTAATTGTGTCATTTACAATTGGTTTTGTCAATACAACATATCCATTTGCAATACTTTCAACAGTCCATATGCGGTGTTTACAAGCCGTATCCCCAAAACACTCTGTGCATCCAGAAGTAAAGTCTTTATAAAAGAACGCTTCGTCTTTTTTGGTAACTCCGATCCTCATTCCGGGTTTTATTTTAGCCTTTTTATTACCATTCTTTAAAATGATCTTCGTTTGAGAAAAAAAAGTGAGAGGAATGAATAGAAGTAAAAAGATATAGATGATTGTTTTCAAAAGAAAATATCAATACAACTTCTTAATAAGATCAGGCAATTGCTTCAGCGCAAAAATCTCTTTCATTTTTTCTTTGGCTTCACCGGCCGGAGATCCAAAATAGGTTTTTCCTTCTTCTAAATTGCCTGTAACACCACTTTGCGCGTAAACTATAACGTTATCAGGAATAACTGCATTGCTTGTAATACCAACTTGTCCCCACACTTTTACATTGTTGCCAATGGTTGTGCAGCCTGCAATACCAACTTGCGCGGCAAATAAACACATTTCTCCAATGTGAACGTCGTGCCCAACATGGATCATATTATCTAAAATAGTATGTTTTCCAATGATGGTGCTTTCGGTTACGCCGCGATCAATAGTGCAATTAGCACCAATAACAACGTTATCATGCAGAATAACATTACCACAACAATTCAACGGCTCAAAAGATGTTTTACGATCCTTGAAATAGAAAGAATCAGATCCAATAATTGCTCCTGCGTGTATCTCCACATTATTTCCAATAATGCAATGATCATAAATAACAACGTTAGGGTGGAGGATACAATTATTTCCAATAGTTACATTATTCCCAATAAAACAACCGGGCATTAGTGTAACATTAGTTCCAAGTTTTGCAGTTTTGCTGACGTTGGCGTTGCTATAATTCTTTGGTTGAAAATGTAAAGTCAATTGATTGAAGGCCGTGAACGGTTCGTTGTGAATGATCAGCGCTTTGCCTCTTGGGCACTCAACTTCTTTATTGATAATGATCGTTGTAGCCTCGCTGTTCAATGCTTTATCGTAATATTTTGGATGGTCAACAAATACCACATCACCTTTTTGTACGCGATGGATCTCGTTAAAACCAGTGATCATATGATCATCTGACCCAATGTATTTGGACTTAATGATACTTGCAATATCTTTTAGTGAAGTGGGTTTGATCTGCATAACTATAAATTGGTCTCATCTTCAAAATTGGTCTCACTGCCGTCGCCCGAACCATGACCAATATATCCCAAGCGTTTTCCTGTTTTTAAAACAGCGCTGCTGGCTTTTTCCTGGATCTCCATTACACTCACATGCTTTACAGCGTCGTAAGGGGGAATGAATAGATCAAAGGAAATAGAGAAGATGATGAGTTCGTTAATGATGTCAGCCACATTTTCTGTACTAATTGGTTCATCGCTATAATTACTGTATTTGGAATTAAGCGGTGTTTTGGTCTCAATAAAGAATTTCTTCTCGCGGTTAACGAAGATGCGAGCAATTAAAAAGCCAACATCATTAATGCGATTATATTTAAATGAATCGGCCAAAAAATTGTACACGCTAATAATTCCGCAAAAAGAATTAAGCTCGTTCTTCTTTACGTAACTTGATTTATAAACCGGATGCGATTTTTCAAATTCGAATACATTGGTATGCATATCAAATTGCAACATATCGCCTGCCACTTTTAACTGGAACGATTGCTGGTTAAATTCCTTAAAAGCTAATGTAACTCTTGAGTCAACTCCTTTTATCTCATTTGATAATTCGTTAACAACACTTCTTGATGAATCTCTTATTTGCTCAAAGATATTTATGGTATTAGCAAAAACATTTTGCTTCATCACCGCTTTTTCGGCAAGGAGTTTTAAAATAACTTGGCGCTGATCGTTCAAATTCTTCTTCATCTTAATAGGCTCTTGCAAATACTACTTTTTGTGTACTTGGTTTTCCACTAAAGATACATGTTCCGTTCTCTTGTTTATTATTTAGAGGGATACAACGAATTGTAGCTTTAGTTTCGTTCTTTATTTTCTCTTCAGTCTCCGGTGTTCCATCCCAATGTGCGTAAATAAAGCCACCTTTTTCATCCAACAATTTTTTAAACTCCTCATACGATGTAGCGTGACTTGTCATTTTTTCTCTTCGCTGAATGGCTTTTTCAAACAAATTGGTTTGTATGTTATGCAACAGATCGCTAATATAATTCGCAGCATCTTCAACTTTTATAACTTCTTTGGTCAAAAGATCGCGACGAGCCACTTCAATAGTTCCATTTTCAATATCGCGCTCACCAATTCCAATGCGAACAGGTGTTCCTTTTAATTCGTGCTCGGCAAATTTAAATCCGGGACGTTGCGTATCTCTGTTATCATATTTTACACTGATCCCTTTTGATTGCAGATCAGCTTTTAGCTTTTCTACATGTTCGCTTACTTTCTTTAATCCTTCTTCACCTTTGTAAATTGGTACAATAACAACTTGTGTGGGCGCTAATTTTGGAGGGATCACTAATCCATGATTATCACTATGACTCATGATCAAGGCACCCATTAAGCGCGTACTAACACCCCAACTTGTGGCCCAAACATAATCTAATTTTCCGTTCTTATCTGCAAATTTTACGTCAAATGCTTTCGCAAAATTTTGTCCTAAAAAATGTGAGGTGCCTGCTTGTAATGCTTTTCCATCTTGCATTAAAGCTTCAATACAATACGTGTCATCTGCACCTGCAAAACGTTCATTCGGCGTTTTTACACCTTTTAAAACAGGAACTGCCATGTAATTTTCTACAAAATCGGCATATACATGCAACATTTGTTCGGTTTCTGCAATTGCTTCTTCGCGGGTTGCATGAGCGGTATGACCTTCTTGCCATAAAAACTCAGCAGTACGTAAAAATAAACGTGTGCGCATTTCCCAACGCACCACATTAGCCCATTGATTTATCAATAAAGGCAGATCGCGATAACTTTGGATCCAACCTTTGTAAGTGCTCCAAATAATGGCTTCGCTGGTTGGACGAACTATTAATTCTTCTTCAAGTTTTGCTTCAGGATCAACTATTAACT
The DNA here is from genome assembly GCA_964474925.1 of uncultured Akkermansia sp. Classification (GTDB taxonomy): domain Bacteria; phylum Bacteroidota; class Bacteroidia; order B-17B0; family Aurantibacillaceae; genus Aurantibacillus. The sequence continues at coordinate 3,961 of CAYYUS010000237.1, forward strand.
TGCTCTTATTTAAGGGGTCGGTCTTTAAACGGTAATGTGTTACTACAGCACATTCTTTTGCAAAACCTTCGGCATTTTTTTCTTCGGCTTCAAATAAACTCTTAGGAATGAACAAAGGAAAATAAGCGTTCACATGTCCGGTTTCTTTGAACATGCGATCAAGGGTTTGTTGCATTTTTTCCCAAATGGCATAGCCATGAGGTTTAATTACCATGCAACCTCTTACGGCGCTATGGTCGGCCAGGTCGGCTTCAACAACTATATCATTATACCACTTACTATAGTCTTGTTCCTGTGGGGTAATGGATTTGCTCATAAACTAAAATACACAATAAATTGTAAAATCAACCACTTAACTGCTATTAACCTACCACTTGTTAAATCATTGTAAACAGGCGAAAAACGGAGGTTATTATTTCGTAAATTTACATATAAAATGTGCTTAAAACCATGAAAAAATTAGCAATCACCATATTTTCAGTGTCATTACTTCTAATTTCCTGTAAAACATCACAGCTAAGTACATTCAACGATGATGTGTATAGCGATCCAACAGAAGAAAAGCGTTTGTATTTAGCCAAAATGGAAGCTCAAAAAAAGCAAAAGGCCGAACAGGACGCTAAAGATCAGGCAGCAAGTGATGCGCAAAAAGCTAAGGATGCTTCTAATCCATATTATCAAGATCCAAATTATACTTCTGACGATTATTACGATTACGCCTACGCTTCGCGTGTTCGCAGATTTAATAATCCTGTTTATGGTGCCGGGTATTACGATAATTATTATACGAATACGTATTGGTATAATCAAAATCCGAATTGTTACGGAAGCAGTATTTATGGAAGCTATAATTTTTGGAACAGTCCGTACAGTAACTCAGGAATTTGCATAGGAAATTCATATAATAACGGATACGGTTATAATAACTACGGATACAATAATGGCTATGGTAACGCATTCTGCAGTGGTGGATGGGGGTCTCCTGGCTATGGATATAATCCTTACGGTTATAACTACGGTTATAACCCTTACTACAATAATTACGGT
>CAYYUS010000238.1:0-5006 GCA_964474925.1 uncultured Akkermansia sp.
TTGGGTTTAATTTTCTTTATACTTTATTGGTAAATTTCTCCGTGCCTCCGCGTCTCCGTGGCAAAAAACAGGCTTTATTCCTCAGGTTTAAATATTTAGCTATATTTGCGTATGGCAAATGGTAAACTTATCATTTTTTCAGCACCATCGGGCTCCGGTAAAACTACCATTGTGCGCCATTTGCTAAAAACATTCCCCAATCAGATCGAATTCTCTATTTCAGCTACTTCGCGTCCAAAACGTGGTGAAGAAGAGAACGCAAAGGATTATTATTACCTCAGCATTGAGGAGTTTAAAAAGAAGATCGACAACAAAGAATTTTTGGAATGGGAAGAAGTTTATGCCGGAAATTATTACGGAACACTTAGAAAAGAAGTAGAACGCATTTGGGCAAAAGGCAAAGCCGTTATTTTTGATATTGATGTAGAAGGCGGATTGAATTTAAAGAATCAATTTAAGGGCGACGCATTAAGTATTTTTGTAATGCCCCCAAGTATAAAGATCTTAGAAGAGCGCTTGAGCTCAAGAAGTACTGATAGTCCCGAAAGTATTGCACGCCGTGTTGCAAAAGCCGAAAAAGAATTAAAAACCGCCGAACTGTTTGATTGTTTTATTTTGAACGAGATCTTAGAAGATGCTCTTAAAAAGGCAGAGATGGTAGTATCATTATTCATAAATAAAAAAACTTCCCAATAATTTTTCTAGAAAGTTTTATGCATAAAAAAAGCGGCCTTTTGAGCCGCTTTCTTTTTGTGTGCTTCTTTAATATTTAAGCAGTTCCGGTCTTGCGAACACCAGTAGTTTTCTTATTTCCAGCTATCGCCTTAGCATTTCCTGCATCCTTTTTAATACCATGCTTTGTGCCCGAAGAGTCATCATTTAATTTAATGTTCTTGGCCTTTTCATTCGCATCTTTATTCTCTTCTTCCGTTTTTAAATTACCGGTGCTTTGTAAAGCATTATACCAGCTAAATAATTTACGCATATTACTAACGTAAACACGTTCTTTATCATAATCAGGTAATACTTGAGCAAAATATGCTTCTACCGTTTTATCATCTGCTTTAGCATCAACTGCCGGTCCGCCTTTTTCTTTATCAAAAATAGCTGTGATAATTTCATTAATTGGTTTATCATCACCTGTTGTGAACATACTAATATCAGTTAGTGTACTCACTTTTGTTGAAGCGTAAACATTCACGCGTTTTTTATCGGATAATCCTTCTACGATGATACCGTTCTTGCTTTGTGCAACAATTTTATACAAACCAGGCTGGCCTGTAATTGATATAAATCCTGTCAAATCGATCATTTTCTTTAATTTTATTGGGATAACAAAGATAGGATTTTCTTGCTTACTGCAAATAAATTTCTAAATTTATTTTTTTGAAAGACCACGAAGATATACTGTTAAATACCGAGGCCTTAAGCGGCTTCTACGAGAGTTATTTTCAATATTATACAACGCTCGATCCGTTATTTAAAAGAAGGTTTGTTGAGCGCTGTTTATATTTTATGGAGTCAAAAGCCATAGTTGGAGCAGAAAACTTTGAGGTAAATAATAAAGTGCGCGCCATAGTTTCGGCAAGTGCGGTGCAACTCACCATGGGGTTAGACATTTGGGATTACGATTATTTTATGGAGATCATCATTCACCCTCAAAAGTTCATTCATAAACCCACACAGCAGCACTTTAAAGGAGAAACCAATTTGAATGGATACATAAAACTAAGTTGGTTAAGTTTTATTAATGGATATAAGAACGCAACAGATAACATCAATCTTGGGATCCACGAATTTTCACACGCGTTGAGGTTCAATAGCATTAGAGGGAACGAGCAAGATTATTATACAAAATATTTTTTTACCATGTGGCTTGGCACAGCATACGAAGCACATTATCATTTAAAGCAAGGCCATAAAACAATTTTCAGAGAGTACGGCGGAACTAATATCAACGAATTTATTAGCGTTTGCTTCGAGCATTATTTTGAATCGCCACAGCAAATAAAAGAAGCTTATCCGCATTTGTATTATAATACTGCCATACTACTTAATCAAGTAACCGAAGGAAATAAAACAAGCATTAACGTGCGCGAACGAATGATGTTGGAGAAAAGCAAACTGTTAACGCCATTGAAGAACCGCGAAATAAAACAACGATTTATTGATTCAAACGCTGCTCCACTCATTACAATTTCAGGATTGATATTAGGATTTACCATAATGGCCGCCGGAATTTTTAGCGGACCAAGTTTGATCTTGCTGATCGTTTACTTTGCCATTTATTTAAAACTCGACTCAAATTTCATTACACTTATCATCAGTAAAAATGAATTGGAGATCAAAAAGGGATTTTTCTTTTTAAGAAATTGGTATCGTCATACATTTCAATTATCACATTTAGTGAACGTGACCTTTAACAAGGAAGATGATGTGTGTGAATTCTCGTTGATCTATTTTAATACCGACGACGACCATTTTTATGAAGAGAATTTTTTGTGCGATAAGCTGTTCGTAGAAGAACTTTTAACCGAATTTAAATGCAATAAAATAGCCATTAACCGTTTGTAGCAACCGTTTATTTAGTACATTTGCCCTATGAAATACGCACAAATACCAAACAGTTTATTTATTGATAACCGCAATAAATTTAAAAATTATTTAAAGCCAAATTCGCTTGCTGTTTTTTTTAGCAACGATATCATGCCAACAAATGGCGACGGCGCCATGGGGTTTAAACAAAATAGCGATCTGTTTTATTTAACCGGCATTGATCAAGAAGATACTATTCTAGTTATTTTTCCGGATGTAAAAGACGGAAAGCATACCGAAGTTCTTTTTATTAAAGAAACCAGCGAACTTATTGCCATATGGGAAGGAGCAAAACTTACCAAAGATCAAGCCAAAGAAGTTAGTGGCATTAAAAACATTTATTGGTATACCGAGTTTGATAAAGTATTTAGAACGTTTGCTTTTCAAGCCGAGAATTTTTATTTGAATAGCAACGAGCATACACGCCGTTCAATTGACACACAAAGTGCCGAAGATCGTTTTAATTTACGTTTGCGCAACTTGTATCCAATGCATACTGTTTTGCGCAGCGCGCCTTTTATGCATCATATTCGTTCCATCAAAAGCGCTGTTGAAATTGACCTCATTCAAAAAGCATGCGATATCACCGAAAAAGGATTTCGACGTTTATTGAAATTTGTAAAGCCCGGCGTATTTGAATATGAGATCGAAGCAGAATTAATTCACGAATTTGTAAGAAATAAAAGCAGAGGTTTTGCGTATGGACCAATTATTGCCGGCGGAAAAAATTCATGTGTATTGCATTATGTTGAGAATGATAGAGAGTGTAAGGACGGCGATATTATTTTATTAGACGTTGCAGCAGAATACGCTAATTATGCGAGTGATATGACGCGCGTGTTGCCTATCAGCGGAAAATTCACCAAGCGCCAGAAAGAAGTTTACAACGCTGTGTTGCATGTAAAAACGGAGGCCGAAAAACAATTGGTGCCGGGAAATACCTTTGAAAAATATAATAAATACGTTGGCGATGTAATGACCGAGCAGTTATTAAAACTTGGCCTTATTAAAACCGACGATGTAAAAAATCAAAATCCTGCATGGCCCGCTTATAAAAAATATTTCATGCATGGCACTTCGCATTTTTTAGGATTAGATGTACACGATCTTGGATTTTTCCACGAACCAATGCAAGCCGGAATGGTATTTACAGTTGAGCCTGGAATTTATATTCCCGAAGAAAATTTAGGAATTCGTTTGGAAGATAATCTTTTGATCACCACAAACGGAACTCAAAACCTCATGAAAAATATTCCTCTAAAAGCAGAGGAAATTGAGGATCTTATGCACTCTTAAGAAACCACTTAAGCGCTACTTTCTACCACTTAAACGTTAAAAATAAGCGTTTAGAATAAAAACGCATCTAATTCGCTTTAGAACTTGCACTTATAAGGGTCTTTCAGTAATTTTGTAGGTATAATAAACCTATCAAAGACATGAAAAAAGGATTACTTTTTGTTTTAAGCATTTGCTATTTCTCTTCGTTTTCGCAGGAATGGACAGCTAACTTAGATTCTAACGCAAACTTTTATGATATAAAAGCCGCATTTGAAAATTATTGGAAAGATAAAACGCCAGAGCGCGGCCAAGGTTATAAGCAAATGCAGCGCTGGATATGGGCTATGGAACCCCGTGTTTATCCTACAGGAGACCTTAAAAATGTTAGTGCCGCAAGAGACTATGCAGAGTATCAAAAATACATGGAAGGTTTTCCTGCCGCAAAACAAATAAATTCAGCAGCAATTTCTGCTACAACTGCAAATTGGACAGCTTTAGGGCCTTTTGGTTCTGCAACTAATACAGGCGCAGGACGCTTACAGTGTGTACGCTTTCATCCTGCGGGAACAAATACAGTGTTTGTTGGTGCCGCTTCTGGTGGATTATGGAAATCTACAAACGGAGGAACATCTTGGACAACAACAACCGATCAGATCGCTTCTCTTGGAGTTTCTGATGTTGTAGTAGATCCTGTGAACAACAATAACATGTACATTTCAACCGGAGATTTTGACGGCGCACCTAGTGGATATACACAAGGAGATTCAAAATCAGTGGGGGTATTGAAATCAACTGATGGCGGTGCCACATGGAACGCAACCGGACTTTCTTGGACTACAAGTCTAGAACGTTTCATTTCTAAACTTTTGATCAACCCTTCAAATAATAACGAATTATTCGCATTCACATCCGTAGGTATTTATCGCACACAGGATGCTGCTGCTACTTGGTCGCTTGTTGCAAATGGTTATTTTAAAGATGGTGAATACAAACCGGGTGATCCAACGGTAATTTATGCAGCCAACAATAACACTGTTTTTAAATCGATCAACGGAGGAGCATCTTTTTCCGGCACTACGTTTAATGCTTCCGGCATAGGGCAGATCCGAATTGCGGTTACAGCAGCTAATCCA
>CAYYUS010000239.1:0-4989 GCA_964474925.1 uncultured Akkermansia sp.
GCTCATTAAGCAAAAAGTATTCTAGGTGAAGCATTTCCTTTTGGATACAAACGTAATTATTGATCTTTTAACTGATCGCAGACCTTTTTCGTTGGTTGCAGCTAAACTTTTAAACTACTCTGAAAAAGGAAATGTTAAAATTTATTTGACGGCCGTTTCTTATAATAACACTTACTACATTGTAAGGAAATTAACTTCACATAAGGAAACGATAAAGATCCTAAAAGAGCTAGAATCTTTAACGGAAACAATTGATACAACAAAAGAGGCTATCAAACATGCACTTGAATCTGAATTTAAGGATTTTGAGGACGCCATTCAATATTTTTCTTCTAAGACAACTAAAAAGCTCGATGCTATTGTAACTAGAAACGTAGCGGATTTCAAATTAAGTAAGATATCTATTCTTACGCCTGAAGAAGCGGTTGGGTTGATCGAAAGCACCGATCATTAATTCCCTATGCTACCAACATGCGAATGAGCAATTATTCGTTCGGGTTTAAATTCATTACTTTTTATTTTACCTGCAATCATTTGGTAAGCATCTCTAAACGAAATCCCACTTAGCACCAACTTATTTACTTCTTCAACGCTAAAACAATAATCGTATTTTTTATCGGTCATGCAATTTTGATTCACTTCTACTTGAGGAAGTGTGTGAATTAAAACATCCAAACATTCTTTTAATGTAGAAAATGCAGGGAAGATCAACTCTTTGGTGAGTTGCATATCTCTATGATATCCGCTCGGTAAATTATTTGTTAGAAGCGTAAGTTGGTTTGGTAAACCTTGCAATATATTGCATTTTGCTCTGAGCAATTCAAACACATCTGGATTTTTTTTGTGAGGCATGATGCTGCTGCCTGTAGTTAAATTTTCGGGAAAAGAAATGAAGCCGAAATTTTGACATAAATACAAACACACATCATAAGAAAATTTTGAAATGGTATGAGCAATAGAGGAAAGGGCAATAGCTGCTACTTTTTCTGATTTTCCTCTGGTCATTTGCGCATACACCGAACTTTTGTTCAAAGCAGCAAAGCCCATTTCTTTTGTCGTAAATTCTCTGTCGATAGGAAAGGAACTGCCATAGCCGGCGCCACTGCCTAATGGATTTTTATCACAAATTTTATACGCTGCGTTTAGTAATTCAAGATCATCCTCCAAACTTTCGGCATAAGCGCTTAACCACATATCAAAAGAAGAAGGCATAGCAATTTGAAAATGTGTATAGCCGGGTAAAAGAACGCCCTTATGCTTCGCGCTTATTTTATAGAATAATTGTATGAGTTGTTTTGTTTTTAGATCTACTATTTCTAATTCGTGCTTTAAATATAATTTAATGGCAGTTAAAACCTGATCGTTCCTTGATCTGGCGGTGTGGATCTTCTTTCCGGTATCGCCATATGTTTTGATAAGGTAAAATTCTATTTGAGAGTGAATGTCTTCTACACCTTCTTCAATTTTAAATTTTCCTTGAGAAAGAAGTGATTCGATCTCGTTCAAGCCTTGTAAAAGCTGTTCGCATTCATCTTTGGATATTAAACCAACTTTACCCAACATTTTTGCATGGGCTTTGGAGGCTATCACATCAAAGGGTGCAATTAGCATATCCAAGCTTTGATCATTGCCAATGGTAAATCTCTCGATTAGACTATCGGTCTTGCCTGCCTGTCCGGTAGGCAGGTTTTCTTTTTCCCAGAGTTTAGTTTTGTTCACTGTTTCTATTTTTAAATTTTGATGTTCAAGAATCTTCGATTTCATATTAAATAATATTTTGTAATAGTTTTATATATAAATCAATTCCTTCTTCAATTTCGTGCAAATAAATAAATTCATCGGCAGTATGACTTCGGGCACTATCGCCGGGTCCCATTTTTAGTGTTGGAAAATTCATTAAGGCTTTATCGCTGGTAGTAGGAGAGCCATAATAAGATCTCTCTAATTTTAAACCGCTTTTAACTAAAGAATGATCTAATGGAATAGAAGAAGAGCGCATCCTTAAACTTCTAGGTTTTATTTCGCATTTTACATGTTTCTTTATTTCTTCAATTATTTCTTCGAAGGTATAGAGTTCGTTTACTCTTACATCTACAACAAACTTGCATTGTGAAGGAACAACATTATGAGCCTTATTTTCAGTTTCAATACTAGTAACACTCATTTTTACAGGACCGAGTAGAGGAGAAACTTTTTCGAATTGATAGGTTTTAAACCATTCAATATCTTTTAAAGAGTGGTATAAAGCGTTTTCGCCTTCTTCTCTAGCTGCATGTCCTGCTTTTCCAATATTAGTACAGTCTAGTACCATTAATCCTTTTTCAGCAATAGCCAAGTTCATTAATGTTGGTTCGCCAACAATTCCAAATTCAATTGGTGGTAATGTTGGAAGCAAGGCTTCAATTCCGTTGGATCCTGAAATTTCTTCTTCAGCACTTGCTGCAAATAGCAAATTGTAGTTTAGATCATCTCTTTCATAAAAGTTAATGAATGTTGCTATAAGTGAAACCAAGGCACCACCGGCATCATTACTTCCTAAACCAAAGAGTTTACCGTCTTGTTGGGTTGCCGAAAAAGGATCAAGCGTATAAGCTTTGTTTGGTTTTACCGTATCATGATGTGAATTCAGTAAAATTGTGGGCTTATTTGGATCATAGAATTTATTTTTTACCCATACATTATTTAAATATCTATGTGTAGGAATATTTTTGTCGGCAAAATATTCTTCAATGATATATGCCGTTACTTGCTCTTCTTTACTATAACTGGCCGTTTCGATCAATTGAGAAAGTAGGGTAATGGAATCTTTATAAAGATCAGTTGTCGTTTTAGTTTGTAATACTTGTTCCTGCATGATGATTCATTAATTTATTTAAGTCGTTTGCGTTGCCAATAGTAACGTGGCTAACACCTCTTTTAAGGGCATCAAAGGCATTATCCAATTTTGGGATCATACCATCTTTAATTACTTCTTGCGCTTTTAATTGTGCGTAGGTCTTTTTATTTAGTTCTTTTATTACTTTGTTTCCCTTTAACACACCTTCTTTTTCAAAGCAGTAGATAAATTTCACCTTATAGTATTTTCCCAGTGCCGAAGCTAACGCGGAAGCAATGGTATCGGCGTTGGTATTTAAAAGTTGACCTTTTTTTGTGCCGGTTATTGGTGCAATTACCGGACTTATATTTTTATCAAGCAAAAATTTTAAAAAGTCAGTATTTATTTTTTTTGAAATAATATCTCCAACAAAGCCATAATCTACCTTGCCTTTTTTTCTTTTTTCGGAAGGAATTAACGAAACGTCCACACCGCATAAACCAATAGCAGAAGATCTGTTACTATTAAGTTTGGCAACGATAGTTTTGTTTATTAAACCAGCATAAACCATGGTTGCTATTTTTAGAGTTTCGGCATCTGTTATCCTTCTTCCTTCTATCATTTTCGTTTCTATTCCAAGTTTGGAAGAGAGCTCCGTAGCTAATTTTCCGCCACCATGCACTAATATTTTGGAGGTTTTTATCTTTGAAAACGAAACAAGGAATTTATTCAACTCAGTTTCGTTGTCAATAATGTTGCCGCCAATTTTTACGATGGTTAAGTTTTTCATGCGTTCTCAGTTTCTAATTGTTCGGTAGTAACCTTCGTTTTTGTATTTACTGTTTTAAGCAAATTTTTTAATACTACTTGCGCGGCAAAAACCCTGTTGGCCGCTTGCTTTTGCACCAAGCTATTGGTATGATCTATCAATTTACTGCTTAACTCCACATCTCTTCTTACAGGAAGGCAATGCATAATCCCGGCCTTATTGGTTAATTTGTATTTTTCAAGATCCAGCATCCAATTCTCTTTTACTTCAGGAGTTTGGCCATAATCATTATAACTCGACCAATTTTTTACATATATAAAATCAGCATCTTGTAAAGCTTTATCCTGATCGTATTCAATAGTGGCGCCTTTTGTAAAGTCTTCGCATAGTTCATAACCTTTGGGATGAGTAATGGTAAGATCAACATCTATTTTTGTCATCCACTCTGCAAAAGAATTTGCAACCGCTTGAGGTAATGCTTTGATGTGAGGAGCCCAACTTAAAACAACTTTAGGTTTGTGTGAGGCATGCCAATTCTCTTTTATGGTGATAGCATCTGCCAGACTTTGCAAAGGATGTAAGGTTGCAGATTCTAAACTCACCACAGGAACATTACAATACCGCATGAGTTGTACCAAGATCTTCTCACTATAATCTGTTTTTTGATCAGTTAGAGAAGGAAAACATCTTATTCCAATAATATCGCAATACGAACCCAAAACACCTGCCGCGTCTTTAATATGTTCAACTGTTGAACCATTCATGATCACATCATCATTCCATTCAATGGCCCAGCTTTCTTTATCCATATTCATGATCATTACTTCCATACCAAGCATTTTAGCTGCTTTTTGTGTGCTAAGTCTTGTTCTTAAACTCGGATTCAAAAAGATCAAACCCAAGGTTTTGTTTTTCCCTAATTTGGAAAAAGAGTAGGGTGATGATTTAAGATCGATGGCTTCATTAATTAATTGAAGCGGATCATTTACATCGTAAACAGTTGTAAAATGTTGCATGGCTAAACGGGTTTTAATTGGTTCAACAAAATTTGTTCGAGTGCTGTGTTGAAGAGGTTAATGTCTTCTTGTTTCACAGTAAGTGCGGGTAAAAGTCGAATGATATTTTTATTGGATGCTGTTCCAACCAACATATTGAACTCATTATTTAATGCGTTCTTTAAATCTGCAATAGGGAACTCAAATTCCAGTCCAATCATTAAGCCTTTACCTCTTACTTCTTTTATTCCAGGAAGTGTTTTCAAATGTTTCATCCATTTTTCGCCTAGCTCAAATGATCTTTCAATTAAATTTTCATCTTTGATCACATCTAATACAGCGATGGAAGCTGCGCAAGCCAAATGATTGCCGCCAAAGGTTGTGCCTAACATTCCGTATTTGCTTTCAAA
>CAYYUS010000240.1:0-4983 GCA_964474925.1 uncultured Akkermansia sp.
TTGAAAGCTATCAAATTTGTGGCCTACTGAAAAACGAATAGTGTTTCGCAAGAAAGTATTGAAAAATGAACAGTTTATTATAACAAAGATTGGACCTTAAATAAGAAGCGTGCATTGGTAGCAAATCTTAATAAACTAAAACACTCGCTTAGATCAGGAGAGGTTAATAAAAACAGAGAAAACGTTAAAGCAGTTAAACTCTAAAACGCCATTTTTTCTTTCCCTTAATTTCCCTATCTTTAATAAAATTTATTACTATGGATCGTCGTCGTTTTATGCTTGCCTCGGCAGGTACTCTTGGAAGTTTAAGTTTTTTATCTGCCATCAATAAAACATTTGCAGCTGAATTAGAAGGTCAGGTAAATCGTGTGGAGAATATGAGTGTGGATGCTGCTGCTGCCGACGAAGATTTTTGGGGATGGGTTCGCGAAAGCTTTACCGTTTCGCCAAATGTTATCAATTTAAATAATGGAGGAGTTAGTCCTTCACCAAAAGTGGTGCAAGACGCACACATTCGTTTTTACCAATATTGTAATGAAGCGCCGTCGTATTTTATGTGGCGAATATTAGATCAAGGCCGTGAAGGTTTGCGTTTAAAATTAGCGGACATTACAGGCGTTAGTGCTGATGAGATCTGTATCAATCGAAACTCAACCGAAGGCTTGAACTCTGTGATATTTGGTTTGAATTTAAAAGCAGGTGATGAAATTGTATTGAGTAAATACGATTATCCAAACATGATGAATGCCTGGAAGCAACGCGAAAAACGCGATGGGGTAAAATTAGTTTGGATAGATATTCCTCAACCTACGGAAGATGACAAGACCATTGTTGATCTTTACGCAAAGGCCATTACATCAAAAACAAAAATTGTACACGTTACACACCAAATTAATTGGAGCGGAAATATTGTTCCTGTAAAAATGATAGCCGATATGGCACATGCCAAAGGTTGCGAAGTAATTGTGGATGCCGCGCATTCGTTTGGGCAATTTGATTTTAAATTAAGCGATACCGGGGCCGATTATTTAGCAACCTCTTTACATAAATGGTTGCACGCGCCTTTAGGAAGTGGTTTATTGTATATCAAAAAAGATAAGATCAAAAATATTTGGCCATTGCTTTCGGCACCAAATCCTGAGAGTGATGATATTCGCAAATTCGAGAATTTAGGAACGCGCAACATGGCCGCTGAAATGGCTATTGGTGCAGCAGTTGATTTTCATAATGTGATAGGCATAAAAAGAAAAGAAGCACGCTTACGTTATTTAAAAGATCATTGGTTAGAAAAAGCTTCCAAATTAAAAGGGGCTTCGGTTTGCACTTCTATGAAACCGCAATACTCATGCGCCATTGGTAACATTGGTTTTGAAGGATGGAAAGCGAATGATGTTGAAGGTAAATTATACGAAAAACAAAAAATTCATACAACATCAATTGTATTAGAAAAAATAAATGGCATTCGTGTTACGCCAAGTGTGTACACAAATTTGTATGATCTTAATTTATTAGTAAAAGGATTAACAGATATTTCTGAGTCAAAACCACCGGTAGCTGGAAAATAAATTAAAAAATATTGGATTAGGCATTTGTTTGTCGTTAATGCTTGTTGCGTTTGTTACAAAGAACAAACACGAAGTTGTATTTACAAAATTGGCGCCCTCGCCTATTGGTCCGTACAGCCAAGCCATTAAAACAGACAATATGTTATATGTATCAGGACAAATTGGTTTGAACGCCGAAGGAAAAATGGATAGCACAAACATTGAAGTGGAATGCAAGCAAGTAATGGAAAATATAAAAGCTGTTGTTGAAGCTTCCGGCTTAAAGATGAGCAATATTGTTAAATCAACCATTTACACTACTGATCTTAAAAAATTCTCACAGATCAACGACGTGTACAAAACCTATTTTCCAAACAACCCTCCTGCCCGCGAAACCGTTCAGGTGAGCGCGTTACCGAAGGGGGCGCATGTTGAGATCTCGGTAATTGCCGAAAAATAACTGCACATGCTGCGTTTTGAAATACCAACGGTGAATGATGCAAAGCTGATCTCGCAACTCGCTATCCAAACTTTTCATGAATCTCATGGAACCAGCGCTTCAGAAAAAGATATTGAGGAATATACAAGCCTACGATTGAATGTTGATGTTTTTAAACAAGAACTTTCCGATCCTAAACATATTTTCCGATTAGTTTTTTTAAACGATGTGCCTGTTGCATTTTCTAAGATCATTTATGATGCGCCAAATCCAAAAATAAGTGATGCGCCTGTTTGTAAACTCGAAAAGATCTATGTGCTAAAAGAATACTACGATCAAAAAATTGGCAAACCATTATTTGATCTCAACATTAAATTAGCTAAACAAAATAAGCAAAAAGGAATTTGGCTATATGTATGGACAGAGAACAAGCGCGCTTTGCGGTTCTACGAAAAACAAGGATTCAAAATTATTTCAGATACGCTTTTTAAAATTAGCGAAACACACAGCAATCCAAATTATTGGTTGTATTTGAAGTTTTAATTACGTCAAACCCGGCAATAAACCACTTGCCGCTTTTTTCATTTCCGCTTCGTTCAAAGTATTTGCTTGGTCAATTGCCTTATTTAAAGTTAAACGCAATTGCTCTTCCAATTCCTCTTTGCCGCCATGTTGTAAACCTGGAGCAATGCTTAGTTTTTTTATTTCGCGATTACCGGTTATCTCAATTTTAATATCGCCGCCTGCACCTTCAACAACCAAAAGTGTAGCATCAAGTTTTTCTTTTGCTTCATCGGCTTTTTTCTTCATCTCCTGAAGTTTGCCCATCATATCTCCAAATTTTCCGAACATATTATTGTTGTTTTGATTTCTTTGTTGCTTTTGTTTTAGTTCTTCCCGAGCCAGGCATTCCGCTGTTTAAAGTTGACCTTCTGTTTGAAGAGTTATGAAATATGATCTGATAAGGGTTATTAATGTTTTTAACTTCTATCGATTTAGAATCATAATGCTCCATGCCGTTCTTGCCCTTTTTTAAGCCTTCTTCTTGATACACCGTATACATTCCTTCTTTCAATTTTACAGAAAAAATTCCTATTGAATCAGTTGTTCCCTTAACGGTTGTTGAATCATTTTTAAAATAGATCGGTTGCTTTTTAAATGGATGCTGTGGTTCAGTGATCGATCCTCCATTAAGAGTTCCCATAGATGTTGATGAGCTAACGTAAACTGTTCCTGTTATTGCTACTTCGTTTTTACTCTGTGAAAAAACGGAAGTAATAGTTAATGAAAGAACAAAAACAACAAATATGCTTAAGGCCTTGTTCACTTTTTCAATTCGTTTGGTATCACACAAACCGGAATTGGCTCCATTTTATGTTTGTTTGCTTTGTTTCTCTCCAAATAAATTCGCATCACGTGTTGTTGACGTTCATTTAATGCTTCCGTACTTTTGTTCGCCATATATTCCATGGCCCATTCTAATTCGGCATAAGTTGCGCCAAGTTGATCCTCATCCGTTCTTCCATCGGCAAACAAACCATCAGTTGGTTTTGCGGTAATGATACTTTCCACTAAACCCAAATGTTTTCCCAGGCTATAAACTTGTGTTTTATAAAGATCAGCGATCGGACTCACATCCACTCCCCCATCTCCATACTTTGTATAAAATCCAACGCCAAAATCTTCCACTTTATTTCCTGTGCCTGCCACCAACATTTTGTTATGGCCCGCGTAAGCATATAACGTACTCATGCGAATGCGCGCTCGCGTATTAGCCATTGTTAAAAAATCTTGTATATCGTTTGATAGTGTTTTTTCGAATGACTCTAATACCCCGGTAAGATCAACTTCATGTGACGTAACATTCTTAAAATTTTGCTTAAGCCAATTAATGTGTTCTAAACTTCTATCATGCTCGGCTTTAAATTGCCTGATGGGCATGGTTAAAACGATCACAGGTTTGCCGGTTAAAGCGCAAAGTGTAGAAGTTACAGCGCTATCAATTCCTCCACTTATTCCTACCACAAAACCTTCAGTTTTTGAAGAATTGGAGTAAGACAGAAGCCAATTTACAATATGTTGTTTAACTTTTTCGAAATTCATTGGGCTTATAAAGTTAATTAAAATTGTTAGTAAAAAAATTAATTTCCCCTCTTAAAATTTGTCTCTTTAGTACCTTTAAAGTATGGATCACCGCACACAGCAGTTTGAGAGGAATTGTAATGTTCTTAAAAAGTACATTCCCGAAAGCACTGTGCCACAAATTGCGTTTTGGATTGTGGAGTATGATTTTAAGTTGAAGATAAAAAAAGAAAGAAGCACGCGTTTAGGTGATTATACGTCTCCTAGAAACGGTTCCAATCATCTGATCACCATCAATCATAACCTCAACAAGTATTCGTTCTTAATTACTTTGGTTCACGAAATTGCGCACCTTACAACATTCAACGCGCACAAAGATAAAGTGATGCCTCATGGTGCCGAATGGAAAAGGTCGTTTGCAGAATTGATGCAGCCCTTTATGAACGAAACGGTTTTTCCAATTGATATATTATACGCGGTAAGAAAGTATATGCGCAATCCCGGAGCTTCCAGTTGCTCGGATGCTACTTTGTTACGAACCTTAAAATTATACGATGAAAGTTCTAACGGAATGGTTTTTGTGGAATATCTCCCTCACAAAAGTGTTTTTTTGTACAACGATCGTATTTTTGAAAAGGGAGAAAAAATACGCACGCGTTATAAGTGTATGGAAATAAAAACAGGAAATGTTTACCTGTTCAATTCATTAGCAGAGGTTGAGATCTTTGAGACTACTTCCGTTCGATCAGATTTGTAGGCAATACAATATTAGAATGGCTGCTGTGCTTGCCTTCAATAATATCCATGATCAAGTTTGAAGCGTTCTGTCCTATCGATTCAATAGGTTGAGAAACCGCAGTTGAGCAACCACAATATATTGTGTTTGTTGTCAATAATTTACTTTGTTTTGGCTATTGA
>CAYYUS010000241.1:0-4982 GCA_964474925.1 uncultured Akkermansia sp.
ACTTAAATACTTTATTCCCTAATTGGAATGAAGGAAACGGAATGCCTGCTCCAACTGCAACTACTTCAAACTGGGTAAGTCAAAACGGTTTAAATGGTGCAACTAACGTTAATGCTCGTATCTTCTTATCAGCTGTAACTAATAGCGTTTGGATCTCTGGTCCTCGCTTTACTGCAACTGCTAACTCAAATATATCGTTCGACGCTGCTGTTACAGGTAACGTTACTGCTCCTTTCACAACAAGTGTAATGGGAAGTGATGATATGATGCGCGTAATGGTATCTACAGATTGTGGAAATTCTTACGCTCCTATTTATACAGTAAACGCTACCAATAACCTAGGTACAAACTTCAGTAACTTTGTAGTTAACCTAAGTGCTTATAATGGTCAAGATATCATTGTTGCTTTCTTAGCACAAGATGGTCCGGTTGATGATATTGAATCATACTACTTACATCTTGATAATATCAACTTATACAATGCTGCAGCTGCAGACGGTGGTGTAAGTGCTATTTTATCTCCAACTATTAACGCATGTTTATCGGCAACAGAACAAATTGTTGTTACAGTTAATAATTATGGATTCAATGCTTTAACTAACTTCCCTGTTACTGCAATTATCTCTGGTCCTATCAACTCAACTGTTACTTCAAATTATCCGGGCACATTAGCTCCAAGTACAAGCGCATCTTATACAATTGGTACAGCTAACATGAATGTTTCGGGTACTTATACAATTAACGCATTCACCGGTGTTAGTGGCGATCCAAACGCGTTTAATGATGCTACGATCATGACAACTATGCAAACGCCAAACTTTGGAATAGCCGGTAATAATATTATTTGTGGTTCAGGATCTACAACGTTAAATGTTTCAGGTAGTGCTACTTCTTATACTTGGGAAACAAGTGCAACTACAAGTTCTATAGTAGTTTCTCCATCAGTAACTACAACCTACTCTGCTTTAGGTACAGGAACTAACAACTGTCAGGTTTCATCTTTCTTTACAGTTACAGTTAGTAATCCAACCATTACAGGTTTAGGTGCTGCAGTTTGTGGATCAACCACAGTTGGTACTTTAACAGCCAATGCATTTGCTCCTGTTTCATGGTATTCTTCACCATCCTCTACAGTTGTTTTAGCTACCGGAAATACATTTACCGCAACCGCTGCAACAACAACAACTTACTACGCAGAAGCAGCTTCTAGCTCAAGTGGAAGTTTACAAACTACATTAATAGCTGGAAATGGCTCAAATGGAAATATGTTTGATATTTTCGCTATCAACGCCATAACAATTAATAGTGTGGCTGTAACAATTAGCAGTACTCAACAAACTACTGTTGAAGTATGGTACAGACCGGGTTCTTTTGTTGGTTTCGAATCTGCTAATACGGGTTGGATCTCTGCAGGAACAGGCACCGTTATGGGTGCAGGAAATGGCAATCCTGTAATGTTTAATGTGAACCTTGGTATTAATATACCTGCAGGACAAACCTATGGTATTTATGTTACGGCAAATGGAGGCGGTACCTTTGGTTACACTAATGGAACGGCGGTTGGAAATTTATTTGCTCAAAACAGCGATTTCCAATTCTTTGAAGGAAAAGGTGGTAGTTATTTTGGCGTAACAATTTCTACTCGTATATGGAATGGCCAGATCTTCTATTCTAAAGCAGGTTGTATAAGTCCAAAAATTCCTGTAACGCTTACAGTTAATCCTCAACCGGCAGTAAACATCAACGTTTTACCTTCAAATGTTATTTGTGCAGGTAATACGGTTACATTAACTGCATCAGGAGCTGACACGTATACTTGGAATACAAGTGCAACTTCAACCGTAATTACTGCAACTCCATTTACAAGTACTACATACACAGTAGATGGAAGCTCAGTTCTTTGTCCTGGAAGTTTTACTGCAAGTATGTTAGTTACTGTTAATGCAAATCCAACAGTAAATATCACTCCGGGTACTGCGAGTATTTGTGCAGGCAATTCTATAACGCTTAACGCAAATGGTGCTGTGATCTATAACTGGAACACAAGTGCTACTACTCCATCAATAATTGAAAGTCCTACTGTTAATACAACTTACAGTGTAATTGGTACTGCAGCTAATAGTTGTACATCATCTGCACTAGTAAATATTACCGTAAATGCTAAACCAACGGTATCAATTAGTGCCGCCAGCAATACAGCGTGTTTAAATGGTGGCCCAGTTTCTCTAACGGGCTCACCTGCTGGCGGTGTGTTTAGCGGACCAAACGTTTCAGGTGGTGTTTTAAATCCAAGTGCTACAGGAACATTTAATCCGGTTTATACATTTACTAACAGCAGCACAGGTTGTTCAAATTCAGCTACAGCATCTATTGTAGTTAGTGTTTGTACCGACATCATTAGCCAAACTGCTAAGAGTGCTTCTTTGAAAGTGTATCCAAATCCAAACTACGGTGCATTCACTATCGAAACAGGTAATTCAATTCGCACAACAATTGAGTTAACTGATCTTACAGGAAGAGTAGTTTACAAAGAAACAACAGATGGCGAGACCATTAACATGAACATTACTGAATTAGCTAATGGTATTTACCATGTGCGCATCAGTTCAGAGAATGGAATTGACATCATTAAAGTTGTAAAACAATAATACTTCTAGTTTAGTAGAAGATAAAACCCCTCTCGGAATTTTTTCCGGAGGGGTTTTTGATTTATAGGACCTATGACATTTTTTATTTGGGCGTGCCCCCATGAATTGAAAAACCGGTTAAACGCTGGAAGTTTTTCAATTCATGGGGTCGGGCTTTCGCCACTCGCTCTTTTTTATATCGTTTTCCAAAAAAAAATTTACACATATAAAAAAGGAGCTCAAACAATGGCTCAATCCCTCACGCAAGAACCGCAGTCGCCAAGAGATTCAGGTTAAATACACTTAAAGTAATCGAACGTCTCTAAGCAATCACTGCATTTGTAAAGTGCTTTGCAGGCGGTGCTGCCAAATTGAGAAACCAATAAGGTGTTCTTGCTTTTACAACGTGGGCATGTTACCGCTTTATGTTTACCGGTAATGAATGATTTATCGGTGGTGGATTCTTCTGGCGGAGCGATACCGTACTTTTGTAATTTTAGTTTTGCTTCTTGGCTTAACCAATCGGTTGTCCATGCAGGACTATACACCATTTTTACATTTACGGTATTAAAGCCATTTTGTTTAAGCTTTGAAACAACATCATCCTCCATTTGCTTCATGGCCGGACAACCGCTGTAAGTTGGAGTAATGATCACTTCAATAGAATTGTTGCCAAGATCTTTTGCATCTCTTATAACACCAAGCTCAACAATAGAAATTACGGGAATTTCCGGATCAGGAATGTCAGATAATATATTTAATATCCTTTGCTTAAAATCCATAAGGTCATACAAAGGTAATTAAACTTTAGGCTAAATTATATGATATTAAACAGGTAAAAGAACCTACTTCTCAAGGATCTTGAATTCAGTGCGACGATTATTTTGTCTTCCCGCATCCGTATCGTTGGTGTCAATAGGCTTTGTTTCTCCGTAACCTTTTGCAACAAGACGGCCTGAAGAAATCCCTTTCGCGATCAAATAATCCACTACCGATCTTGAACGGTTATCACTTAATTTCATATTATAATCATCAGAACCTTTACTGTCTGTATGACTTCCTAACTCAATTTTCAAAGTAGGATTATCATTCAATAATTTAATTAAACGATCCAGCTCATTTGCCGATTCGGGACGAATAGTTGCTTTATCAAAGTCGAAGAAAATATTACGTAATACAATGGTTGATCCAACTTCGATCTTTTTTAGCGCTACATCTTTATTGAACTCCTGGTAATCGGCATTATCGGGTAAATTAAAGTTCTCTGAATGAAAAAGATAACCCTCTCTTTTTACGGCAATACCATAATTTTTACCGGAAGGTAATGTCACCAAATATTTACCCGTAGCACTGTTTGATTTAAATGTAGCCAGCACTTCGTTCTTATCATTATCAATAAGATCTATTGTAGCTTCTAATACTGCATTTGTTTTTGCATCCGTTACCACACCTTTTAATATAGTAAGTTTTGCTGTTTTAATTTCAACGGCTGCTTCTGTTTTTAAATTACTAATAGGATTTGCAACCATCGCTAACAATTGATCTTCTGTACTTAATAAAGGCTCTTTCTCGGGGCCAAGGAATGTGATCTTGTAAATATCTTTATCGCCATAACCACCTTGCTTGGCTGAAGAAAAATACGCACGATTACCGCTACCACTTACTACAAAGAACACATCATCATCTGGTCCGTTGATAGGATAACCCAAATTAACAGGCTTGCTCCATTTTCCGTTTTCCAAAGTGCTCATAAAAATATCATACCCTCCAATAGTATTATGGCCTTGACTACTAAAATACATTGTTTTTCCATCGGGATGCATGAATACACCTTCTTCACCGTATTTAGTGTTAATATCAGGTCCTAGATTTTTTGAAAGGCCCCACTCACCTTTAATATCCATATCGCTATAATAAATATCGCGGTCACCAAAACCACTTGATTTATCACTTACAAAATAAATACGTTTACCATCAAAACTTAAACTCACACTACTCTCGTGATATTTTGTATTAATGTTCTTGTTCATATGCACCGGTGGTTCCCAATCAATACCGAACAATGTACTTTCGTAAAGATCCCCACCATCTTTGCCTGAATGGCGGTACACAAATAATTTTGAGCCGTCGGGAGAAAGACCGGCAGAAGCATCATGAAATTCTGAATTCACATTCTTACTTAATAATTTTGATGGCTGCCATTTACCGTTGGTTTTTGTAGAGATATAAAGATCTTCGTAAAATCCGGCATCCGCATCTTTTTTACCTCCGGTAGAATTGTCGCGACGCGCCGTAAAAATAACCGTTTCCTCATCGGCGGTAATGGCTGGACTATACTCCGGATACTGTGTATTT
>CAYYUS010000242.1:0-4977 GCA_964474925.1 uncultured Akkermansia sp.
CTAAAAGGACCAAAACCATAATCAAAACACATGGGCCCTAAGATATCTTGCACGTAAGAATTATATTTAAACTCTTCTTTGCTTCCTGCTTTAAATACATCGCCACCGGCACGTGAAACTTCCAGTAAGAATGCATTTCCATAATCGAAAAAATACATGCCTTTTACAGTGTGTGCGTTTACTGCATTAATATGACGCACCAGCGTTCTCTGAACTTCTTCTTTAAACTTCTTTGGCTCATCGGCCATCATTTTATTGCTTTCTTCCAATGAAAAACCAGCGGGATAATATCCTCCGGCCCAAGGATTGTGCAACGATGTTTGATCTGTTCCAATATCTACCTTAATGTTTTCTTTTGATAGTTTTTCCCATAGATCAACCACGTTTCCTTCATACGCATAAGACCTTGCTTCCTTTTTTTCTTGTGAAATTTTTACCGCTGCAATTAATTTATCAAGATCGGCATGAACTTCATCTACCCAACCTTGGGTGTGACGAGTTTTTACGGCTTTAGCATTTATTTCTGCTGTGATAGAAACCAATCCTGCAATTTTTGCTGCCTTTGGTTGCGCGCCACTCATTCCGCCTAATCCGCAAGTAACAAATAACTTCCCTTTGCGTTCTTGCTCCGTTGGAAATTTTTTGCGCGCGGCATTCATTACAGTAATGGTTGTTCCATGTACAATTCCTTGCGGACCAATATACATAAAACTTCCGGCGGTCATTTGTCCGTATTGAGTAACGCCTAACGCATTAAATTTTTCCCAATCATCGGGCTTGCTATAATTTGGGATCATTATTCCGTTTGTTACCACAACACGCGGTGCATCTTTATGCGAAGGAAATAATCCCATTGGGTGGCCACTGTATAAAACCAAGGTTTGTTCATCGGTCATTAAGGCCAAATATTGGATCGTTAATAAATACTGCGCCCAATTTTGAAATACCGCGCCATTTCCTCCATAGGTAATTAATTCGTGTGGATGTTGCGCAACAGCGTAGTCTAAATTATTACTAAGCATGTGCATAATTGCTGCTGCTTGTGTGCTTTGATGCGGATAATCGTTTATTGGACGAGCATAAATTTTATAATCGGGACGAAAACGATACATATAAATTCTACCATATGTTTCGAGTTCACTTAAAAACTCTTTTGCTAAAACCGCATGATGCTTTGGATCAAAATAACGTAAGGCATTTTTCAAGGCCAGCTTTTTTTCTTCCGCATTTAAAATAGCCTTGCGTTTTGGCGCATGATTGATGCTAGTATCGTATGATTTGGGCTCAGGTAAAGTACCCGGAATTCCGTTTAAGATCAGTTCTTGAAATTGTTCTTTTGTAAAACCTTGTTGAGTGCCCATATAGAAATTATGAGAGTAAATTTACAGCAAATGTTTAGCTAAACGTCATTAAAATCAATAAAATTATTAGCTGTATCCATTTAACTGTCCCTTTCTTTGGGCTTATCAAATCCGCCTGTTTTCTTATTATAGCCATAAGGACAATGTTTACACCCACTTTTACAGCAATAGCCGCGTTTTAGATGGTATTTTTCGGTGAAAATAATATACCCTTCGGGGCTAAGGTAAAAATCTTCGGGGTCTAATTCCTTATTGAACATTACACAAAGATAATGAATTGCTAATTAATGTATATTTGTACAGATTTTGAAACGCCATATACATATTCTTTGTTTTACCTTACTGTTCAACTTCTGCTTTTCGCAAACCGATAGTGCTCATAAAGAGAAAAAAATAAACGTTTTAACCAATGCTGATAGCAATATGGTATTTAAGGGCAAGCGCATGGTTGACAAAGCAGATACCAACGAAAACGGCACGCTTTTAATTTCCGGATATGTGAGCACATATTATGCTTCTTATGATGATGAAGCAGTTGACAATAATGGTTTTGTAAAATTTGCTACCATGGCTCCCCGCTCAAAAGAATTTGGTTTGAATATGGCGCTAATATCCATGAATTATCATGGCAAAAATATACGAAGTTGCTTAGGGGTGCATTTTGGCGATATTGCCAAAGCTGTTTGGCCTTCAGAATTTAATATGATCCAAGAAGCCAATGCTGGTTTTAGACTTCACAAAAAATTATGGATCGATGCCGGTTTTTTTAGATCGCATATTGGAATTGAAAGTACGCAGCCTCGCGAGAATATTACCTCAAGCATGAGTTTAGCAAATAACTTTGAGCCGTATTATTTGGCGGGGGCTAAATTAACCTATGTTGTAAGTGATAAAGTTGCTCTTCAATTAAACTCTTTCAATAGCTTCAATTCTTATGTAGAAACCAATAAGAATACCTTAGTTGGATTTTCAATGATCATTGACCCTAACGAAAATGTATCGTTCACTTATAATTTTATTAGTGGCGATGAAACACCAACGGGAGCCTTAATAAAAAAACAACGTTATTACAATAATATTTATGGCTCTTATAAAACAGGGAAAGTTTATCTGGGTGCCGAATTTAATTACGGTTGGCAAGAACATTCGAAAACAAATGATGTAACTGCTAGCGCAACAGTAATGAGCGGATTAATTGTTGGGAAATATCAGTTCCATAAAAAAGTTGGTGCATATGCGCGACAAGAATATTTTTCGGATCCTGATAATGTATTAACGGGAACTTTACGAACCGGTAAAAATGTTTTTGGCACAACGGCCGGAATGGAATATAAACCGTATAAAAATGTTGCTTTAAGTGCAGAGGGAAGAGTTTTACAAACCGACGAACTTATATTTAAACAAGGAAGTTTTCTTACAAATCGCCGAATGGAATTTATTGCCTGTCTTGACCTATGGTTTTAAAAAAAGAACTAGATAAGGGCCCGGGGCCTATTGGGATATTCGATAGCGGATATGGCGGACTCACTATTTTAAAAGAAATAAGTAAACAACTTCCGCAATACGATTATTTATATTTGGGAGATAATGCCCGCGCACCATACGGAACGCGTAGTTTTGAAACTGTTTATCAATACACCTTAGAATGCGTAAATCATTTATTTGATAAAGGTTGTCATTTAGTTATTCTTGCGTGTAATACAGCTTCTGCAAAAGCGCTAAGAAATATTCAGCAAAAAGATCTTCCCAATATTGATCCAAACAGAAGAGTACTTGGCGTTATTCGTCCAACAACAGAATTAGCAGGAACGCTTACCAAAACAAAACATATTGGTGTATTAGGAACAACCGGAACCGTAGTTTCCAATTCCTACCCAATAGAAATTCATAAATTTCATCCGGAAGTAAAAGTGTTTCAAGAGGCTTGCCCAATGTGGGTGCCTTTGATAGAGAACAACGAATTTAATAATGAAGGGTCAAATTACTTTATTGAGAAGAATGTGAAAGCGCTTTTGAAACAATCGGATAAAATTGATACCATCATTTTAGGATGCACGCATTATCCTTTGCTTGAAAATAAATTGCGCCAGTACATACCTCAACATATTCAATTAGTATCACAAGGAGATATTGTAGCAAAAGGCTTGATAGATTATTTAAAGCGTCATCCGGAAATTGAAAGTAAGTGTACTAAAAATGGCAAGCTTGAATTTTATACAACTGAAACTCCCGAAAATTTTAGCTTACAAGCCGGAAAATTCTTTGGGAAAGAAATTAGCGCGAAGCACTTAGCGCTTTGATGCGTTGAACTGGTAGCCAAAACAAAAGATCCCTTCAACAAATCCAAATTTATGGCTTGCCTTTCCTAATCCTCTTCCCAAAACAAACGCGTTGATATAATTTGCCCATCCTGCTTTTCCTGAAAATTCTAAAACAAAATGTTTATACAATTCGCAGCGCGCTGCCATTTCCATGCCTGCACAAATGCCTGAGATCTTCCAATTATTGTTTAATTCCTTGCCAAAAATAGTTACATCGGTGCGTGGTATCACAATGCCAAATCCCGGTTTGATCACATAACCTAATTTAAAATTCTTACTCTTGGATGTATAAATATTTATGCGCTTCATGTAATCTACCATCCAAAAATTTGCGCCATCGGTGTGCTCGAAGTGAAAATAGTTGGGGTCTATAATTGAATCTTTATCTACCGATTGTCCGTTTATTGTTCCTCTAAATCGTACGGTTTGGTAATCGGTAACCACATATTTTGCATGGTCGTAATTTATCTCAATGCCTTCGTCGTTCTTATTATTGAACCACATTCCTAAACGAATATTGTATTGTGGAATAGTAGGATTCATCACATCGCGTATTTGATCAAAATCCGGACGATCTTGAGCCTTTACGTTCATCACTTTAAAATCGTAAGTACCATTCTCGTTAATACCACTTCCATTATTCTGAAATCGAATGGTGCTTGTAGTATATGCCTCGCGATTATATCCCCACAAACCATAAAACGAAAATTTACATTTTGTTGAGTCTTTTGTTGAAAATAAAGGAAGTGTTCCTACTACAAGAATAAAGAGGATCAGTTTTCTCACACCAATTGTAATTTTGTGAGCGCGCCGTTTTCCATCACAGGGATCACAGGACACTGATTAGGCGTTAAACAATATTTTATATCGCGATCTAAATTTAATTTGGATAAACGATTACGATGCGAAGAATGCGATAAGAATTCGTACAGATCGTGCTTAGCTAAATGATATAATTGTCCTGCAGCAATGGCAGAGTCGCAGCTTGTTGTAAACTCATATTTAGAGATCAGCGCATCGGCAACAGCACCTGCGTATAACGTGTCCTCCAAATTAAATTTATTTTTCCAGCCTGCGCACAAAAGCAAAACGTCTTTTTTCTCAGCTCGCAAATAATCAATCATCACGTCTAAGTTCAAAAAACTTCCTATCAAAATGCGCTTTGCTTTATCAGCTGCTTTAATAGCTTGCGTTCCGTTTGTAGTGGTGATGGCAATTGTTTTTCCTTTTACTTTTTTGTTCATATAACCAAAAGGACTATTACCAAGATCAAAGCCCGGAACAATTTCGCCATT
>CAYYUS010000243.1:0-1153 GCA_964474925.1 uncultured Akkermansia sp.
TTGTTCAATGCTCTCGTTTATATTTGCGCATTTGTCGATATACCTATGAAAAGTACATTTCATTGGCCTAGCCAATTCAACAAGCTTTACGCAAGACAGAATATCAATGGCGTTGTCTTTCAATACGCCAAATACAACACCGTCAATTTTAAATTTTTTACAGAACCAAATGGCCTCTTCCATTAATTTAACGTCGTCTTTTTTAAAACGAATGATCACATGTAAGGGTATCTTTATCAGCTGACGAGCTTTTGCTATTTCTTGAAAGGAAGGAGTTAGTCCACCGCTTTCATAGTCGTTACAAAATTCAATGCGATGAGCGCCTGCTTTTTGGGCAATGAGGCATGATTCTATATTAAAGCAGGCTATTTCTAAGAGCATTATTTGCAATAGTATTCCGAATCGTACAATTTATTTCCAGTTGAATCGGCCAATGCATAATTAAAGCCTTTTTGTAAAGCAAAAGCACCGTGCTCTCCTTTTTTATTGATGGCCAAAAAACCAACTTGCACTTCTTTGTAGTTCGGATTTTTTGAAACTAAACGTTCGATGGCTTTTTTGCAAGCTTCTTTAGGAGAAAAACCCTGACGCATCAATTCAACAACTAAATACGATCCGCAAATTCTTAAAACAGTTTCGCCAACACCTGTAGCACACGCCGCACCAATTTCATTATCTACATACATTCCCGCACCAATGATTGGTGAATCACCAACGCGACCGTTAATTTTATAAGCTAAACCACTTGTAGTACACGAACCCGATAAATTTCCGCTCACGTCCATCGCAACCATTCCAATGGTATCATGATTCTCTATATTCATCATGGGTTTGTAATCACTTTTCTTGAGCCATTCTTTATAGGCTTTTTCTGCTTCAGCAGTCAATTTTTTTGGTTCTAATTTAAAACCATTTTCTAAAGCAAATTTTTGAGCGCCGCTTCCTACAATTAAAACGTGCGGTGTTTTTTCCATTACCATTCGGGCAACTGAAATTGGATGTTTGATGCGTTCTAAAAATGCAACGCCGCCACATCTTCCTTTGTCGTCCATAATGCTGGCGTCTAATGTTACATTTCCATCACGATCGGGTAAGCCTCCTAAACCAACACTTAAATTGGTAAGATCATCTTCGGTAACCATTACGCCTTTTT
>CAYYUS010000243.1:1163-4963 GCA_964474925.1 uncultured Akkermansia sp.
CACGTCGGCAGTCCGACTCTCGGCTGTGTGCTGACCATTACGCCTTTTTCAACGGCATCAAGTGCAGCGCCATTGGCAGATAGAATTTTCCAAGCACCATCGTTAGCGGCTAAACCGTGTTTCCAGGTTGAAATAACTATAGGTTTTCTAACTTCAGTTGAACTTTCTTCAACTAAAGTGGCGGCTTTACTTTTGCTAAATGCAAATAAAGATCCGGCTAATGCCGAGAACTTTAAAAAATTTCTGCGTGTGGTCATGCTAATGATTTTAGTGTGGTAATTTATCTTTTAGTACACCATAAATATAAGTTCCAAAAACTGCGCTCAGTAATACAGCAATTACAACTAATGATCCGCTTCCGATCAAAGCGTATAGCGGTCCCGGACAAGCACCGGTCATAGCCCAGCCAAGTCCAAATAGTAATCCGCCAATAACATTTCCTTTTGTAAATTCCTTTGGAGCAATTTTTATTTCTTCGCCCGAAAATGTTTTGATCTTGAATTTTTTAATGATCAATATGGAGATCATTCCCACAGCAATGGCCGAACAAATTACGCCGTACATATGAAAAGATTGAAAGCGGAACATTTCTTGAATGCGAAACCACGAAATAACTTCTCCTTTGATCAGAATAAACCCGAACAAAATACCTAACGCTAAGAATTTTAAATTTTTCATTTTCTAAATTTTATAATTTCATAATAATTGGAAGGATCACCCAGGTCATTAATAAACCACCTGCAAAAAAACAACAGGTAGAAACCAACGATGGCCATTGTAAATTCGACATTCCCATAATAGCGTGGCCTGAAGTACAGCCATTAGCATAACGCGTTCCAAAGCCAATAAAAAATCCACCGATCACCATTAAAATAAAACCTTTGAGTGTAAGAAGGGAAGAGAAATTAAAGATCTCGATCGGGATCAATCCCGAGAAATTAGTAACACCTAATGCACTGATACTTGTTACAGCAGATTCCGAAAGTGCAATGTTATTCGGATTCTTGAAAACACAACCTGCAATACATCCGCCAATGATCATGCCCAAGGCAAATATCAAATTCCATGATTCGGCTTTCCAATCGTATTTAAAGAATTTAACGTTGGTTGGAATGCACATAGCGCAAATATGTCGCAACGATGAGGAGATGCCAAATGCTTTGTTGCCAAACAAAAGTAAAAGCGGCACCATCAATCCAATTAACGGACCGGTAATATACCAAGGCCAAGGTTGTGTTAAGATACTCATGTTGTTTATTTTTATTAATGTTGTGTTTGTTCGGCGTTATCGTAATCAATACCCGAAGCTTTTAAGATACCTTTTATTTTGAACGCGTACCATGCTAAAAATGCAAAACAAAATACCGGAATTACATACGACATATGAATATTTGTTTTATCGGCCAATAATCCTTGCATTGGTGGAATAAATGCACCACCCAATATCATCATGATCAAAAATCCGGAAGCCTGACTGGTGTATTTTCCTAAACCCGCTGTTGCCAATGAAAAAATACAAGGCCACATGATGGAACAAAATAAACCTCCGCTTAAAAAGGCATACACACTTAAAGTGCCGGTTGTAAATAAACCTACCAACATGGCAATGGTTCCTAATGTTCCAAAGATCATTAAAGTTAACGCAGGTTTTTGTTGCCCCATAAAAAAGGCGAGTACTAAAAGCAAAACACAAATGCCATACATTAAAAACTTACTTGCATCTACACCGCTTAAATGATTCATGTATAAAACTAAGCTTAAAGCAAGAAAAGGAATTACAAGTGTAAGAATAATGTTGAGTGATCTTTTCATTTGAAACGCACCAATAGAACCTGTCCAACGGCCTATCATTAAACTTCCCCAGTATAACGAAATAAAAGGACTGATCTCTGAATCTTGTAATCCTCCAAACTCCGGAAGTTTTAAAAGCGAACCTAAATTACTTTGGATAGAAACCTCAACACCCACGTAAACAAAAATGGCTATCATTCCCAATAATACCTGCGGATAAGCTTTTGTTTCCAAACGATCTTCTCTTTTTATTTTTTTGTATTGCAATAATAAAATGGCTGTGATCACTAACAAGAACAAGGCAAATAGAATCAGAAATAAGAACTGGCTTTGATTTGAATTGACAACCGTAAATCCAAAATAAAGAAATATGCAGATCAAAAACACAAGGGTGCCAATGATAAAGAACAAAGGCGCTTTTAATATTTTCATGCTGCTATCGCTTTCTTCGATTTTTAATTTTGGTATTTGTGTAAAATTTAAAATGAGTGCTGCAGCACCAAATGCGATCGCCAAAATAACATACAAAATATTGATAGAAGAGATAGAAGCACTTTCTTTATCGGCTGCTGAAGCCATGGCTTTTCCAAATAAAACAAAGCTTATTAAAATAGGACCAATAGTTGTGCCAAATGAATTAACGCTTCCTGCAAAATTTAAACGGTGAGAACCTGTGGCAGGATCGCCAATATTTAATACCAAAGGATTGGCAGAAGTTTGTTGTAACGAAAATCCTAAAGCAATAATAAAAAATGCAACCAATATAAAAGCAAACGAACCTGAATTTACCGCCGGGATCATACATAATCCTCCAATAATGGAAACCAACAGACCGTAGACAATTGTTTTTTTGTAACCGATCTTGTTGATGATATCGCTGTTTAACTGTAACGAAAAAATGTACAGCAATAAAGAGCCAATAAAATAAGCGCCGTAGAACGCACTATCAATCAACTGCGATTGAAATTGCGATAGCGAAAAATGTGTTTTACAAAACGGAATAAAGATCCCGTTGGAGGCCGCTAAAAACCCCCAGAAGAAAAAAACAGTAACAATGGCAATAAACGATGAGCTCCCACTTTTGGACATGAAATAAATTTTATTAAAAATATGGCTTTTAAATGCCTCATATTTTAACGGAATATACATTTATTAACAATTTAGCCTTTACTAAATAGTGTTTGCATAGCCTTTCACTAAGGCTTTTTCGTTTTCTTTGTGTAATGGAATTACTTAGCCCACTACACTGGAAAGATTACGAACTTATTGATTGTGGCAATTTTGAAAAGCTCGAACGTTTTGGGGAATATGTTACTATTCGTCCGGAGCCGCAAGCCCTGTGGCCAAAAATTTATAGCGAAGCCGATTGGTTAAAGCAAGCCCACGTAAAATTTATTCCAAAGTCGAGCAGCAATGGCGAATGGAAAATGCTAAAGCGCATGCCCGACCAGTGGGAGATAAAATATAAAATGGGTGGTCAAAAGTCAAAGGATGCAAAAGAAATTGTTTTGAGACTTGGATTAACCGCCTTTAAACACGTTGGTGTTTTTCCGGAGCAAGCTGTAAATTGGGATGTGATCTATGATCATTTATCACCTTTGAGTAAACCAAAATTCTTGAACTTGTTTGCATACACCGGTGGCGCTTCGTTAGCGGCAAGAGCAGCCGGAGCAGATGTAACGCATGTGGATAGCATCAAGCAAGTAGTAAATTGGGCAAACGATAATATGCAGCGGTCAAAATTGGATAATATCCGTTGGCTAATTGATGATGCGTTGAAGTTTGTAAAAAAAGAAATGCGTCGCGGAAATTTTTACCAAGGAATTATTTTGGATCCACCTGCTTATGGGCACGGACCAAGCGGCGAAAAATGGAAACTCGAAGAGAATATCCACGAAATGATGGAAAGTGTTTTGCAATTATTAGATAAAGACAAACATTTATTGATACTCAATGCTTACTCTTTAGGATTTTCGGCAATGATACCCGAAAATTTATTGAAACCGTAT
>CAYYUS010000244.1:0-4951 GCA_964474925.1 uncultured Akkermansia sp.
TGCTGATCTTTACAGGGACTTGTTCGCCATTACTTCCAAAACTGATATTGCTAATTGTAACATCAGCTGCTAAACCTGTAACTTTTTTTGTGATCTCTTTTTTGAAACCTACAACAATACTCACCGTTAATAACATTACAGATAAGCCGAGAATTATCCCCAAAATGCCTATCTTTACAATTGGCTTTGAGATACTTCCTTGGTCTTTACTTTTGGAAGTGATACGATCAGCTATATAACGTTCAACGTTCAATTAAAATGCACTTAGGAAACAAAAATACTAAATTGATAACTGCGGTAATAGTTTATTTTGCGGTATTTATCAGTTACAGCCAGGAACTTGTATTTAAGGAGTATAATTCGCTCGCTGTTGGCGCGCAACAATTTCATAAGTACATTCCAAAACTTAAAAATAAAAAGGTAGCAATTGTTACTAATCAAACCGGTGTCATAAACGGAGTAAGTATCGTAGACACACTTCTAAAATTCAAAGTTGATATCAAAAAAATATTTGGTCCAGAACACGGATTTAGAGGAGATACGGAAGCAGGTGAAAAAGTAAATAGTAATATTGACAAAAAAACAGGCTTGCCCGTTATTTCTCTTTACGGAAGTAATAAAAAACCAAGCGCTAAAGATCTTGCAGGAATTGATGTTGTAATTTATGATATTCAAGATCTGGGCGTTCGTTTTTACACTTACATTTCTACCATGTGTTATGTGATGGAAGCCTGCGCAGAGAATAATAAAGAAATGATAGTGCTCGACAGACCAAACCCTAATGGATTTTATGTTGACGGGCCGGTTTTAAAACCAGAATATAAAGGGTTTTTGGGTTTACATCCTGTGCCAATTGTTTACGGAATGACCTGTGGCGAATACGCGCAAATGGTAAATGGCGAAGGTTGGTTAAAAAAGAAAGTGAAGAAAAAAAATGTAGTCATCAAATGTAACCTCACCGTAATTCCTTGTTTTAATTATGATAGAAAAGCAACTTATAAATTGCCTGTAAACCCTTCACCTAACATTCCTAATCATACCGCTGTATTGCTTTATCCAAGTTTAGGTTTGTTTGAAGGAACTATTGTAAGCTTAGGCAGAGGAACTCAATGGCCATTTCAAGTGATCGGATATCCTGAATACAAAGACAGTTCATTTTCTTTTATTCCACGTGCTTCTGCATTATCTGCTTCGCCAAAATATCTCGACAGAAAATGTAATGGTTTAGACCTAAGAAAAACCGATATAACTAAACACTCCAAAAAACTTGACCTCTCATTATTGTACAAAATGTATTCTAATTGGAATAAAGAGGATTTTTTTGACAGGAACTTTAACTTTCACTCTGGCAATACCGAACTGCAAGAACAAGTTAAAAGTAAGTTGAGCGAAATTGAGGTGCGTTCTTCGTGGGAAAAAGACCTCCTGACCTTTAAGGCCATACGTAAGAAATACCTCATCTACAGCGATTTTGAGTGATTTTAGACGGTTGTGATCTTAACTCCTATAAATAATTTTGGCAATGCCGCCAATACCCTTATTTTTGTAACTCTTTAAGATAAAAGCAATGGCGAATTTCGATTTAATAATGCCTAAAATGGGTGAAAGTGTAGCGGAAGCTACCATCATCAAATGGACCAAAAATGAAGGCGATAAGATCAAGATCGATGAAACGGTACTTGAAATTGCAACCGATAAAGTTGATAGCGAAATTCCTTCTCCATTTGAAGGAACCCTTGTAAAACGTTTATTTAAAGAAGGAGATGTAGTGCAAGTGGGTGCAGTTATTGCGCAAATTAGCAGCGATGCAAATGCATCAGTTTCTGAAGCTCCTAAAACAATTGCTCCTGAAGTAAAAAAAGAAACTACAACAACTACAACTTCACAACCTACTGTTAGCACCACAAGTTCGTCGGCCACTAGCGCCAACGATTATTCTCAATCCAATAAATTCTATTCTCCCCTTGTAAAAAGCATTGCTAAAGAAGAAGGAATTAGTTTATCAGATCTAGAAAATATAAAAGGTACAGGTCAAGAAGGACGCGTAACAAAAGCTGATGTTTTAGCTTATGTGGCAAATCCTAATAAGCAAAAAACAAGTACTTCAACAAGTACAACAACTTCAACAAGCTCTTCAAGCGGATCTATTCAGATCAATCGCCCTGCTGTTTCGTTAATGGCCGGTGATGAGATCATTGAAATGGATCGCATGCGCAAGATCATTGCCGATAATATGGTAATGAGCAAGCATGTTTCTCCTCACGTTACTTCATATGTAGAAGCTGATGTAACAGCCATGGTACAATGGAGAGAGAAAGTGAAAAAAGAATTTGAGAAAAAAGAAGGTGAACGATTGACCTTCACTCCACTTTTCATTGAAGCGGTTGCAAAAGCTATTAAAGATTTCCCAATGATCAACGTTTCGGTTGATCAAACGGGTTCAAAAATAATTAAACGCAAATCCATAAACATTGGAATGGCGGCGGCATTACCGTCGGGTAATTTAATTGTACCTGTCATAAGAAATGCCGATCAAAAAAATCTTTTAGGAATTACAAAAAGCGTTAATGATCTTGCAGCAAGAGCTCGTGCTAACAAACTTCAACCTGACGAGATCCAAGGTGGAACGTTTACGTTAACAAACGTTGGAAATTTTGGAAATGTGATGGGAACTCCTATCATTTTACAGCCACAAGTAGCAATTTTGGCAGTAGGTACTATCAAGAAAAAGCCAGCTGTAATTGAAACGCCACAGGGAGATGTTATCGGCATTCGCCACTTCATGTTCCTTTCACTTTCATACGATCACAGGGTAGTTGATGGCTCTTTAGGAGGTACTTTTCTTAGAAAAGTTGCCGATTACCTTGAGCAATGGGATACCGACCGTATCGTTTAATCAGCCAAAAAGGGGTTTCACCGCTGCCTAAAACGCCACTAAATTAACAAATCCTTGGTTTACTCAACCAAAGCTTATATTCAATAAGTTGAGCCTAAATTTAGACTTTATTGGTTGGGTTGACGTTTAAAGGATAGCTATATTTGTATCATGAACAATACTATCACAAAATTTTTACTTGGGTCGTTTTTAACTTTAGGGTTAAACACCGTATCTGCACAAAATAACTGCCCTAGTTTAGGGCCTGACCAGTTTTTGCCTTGTGGACAAACCCAGGCTACGTTGAACGCTAACTTCACTACCTGTAATCCATCAACGGTTACAGCCAATCAAACTAATACATATGGCGTAGTTAATATTCCGTTTGCGCCTCAACCAACTGTTGGAGCAACTAACGTTATTTTGTCGGATGACTCAGGTACGGGAGCTTTACCAATAGGTTTTACATTCTGCTTTTTTGGACAATCATATACTCAGTTTTATATTGGATCAAATGGTTGGATAGCGTTTACTGCCGGTCAATCAACTGGTTTCACATCGTCTCCAATTCCTAATGCAGGTTTTGTTCCTAAAAATTGCATCATGGGTCCTTGGCAAGATTGGCACCCTGGTATTGCAGGTGGTCCATACATTTGTTATCAAACTTTAGGCGTTGCTCCTTGCAGAAGATTAGTGGTTAGCTGGAGACAATGTCCTATGTATTCTTGTACAACTACTAAAGGTACTTTCCAGATCATTATTTATGAAACAACGAATTTAATTGAGAATCACTTAACAAGTAAACCAGCATGTACTCAGTGGGCCGGTGGAACTGCAGTTGAAGGGATCCATAATCTTGCAGGAACAATTGGTATAACAGTACCGGGAAGAAATTCAACTCAATGGACAGCTACCAATAATGCTTGGAGATGGTTTCCAAACGGAGCTGTAATTACTCCTACAATTACTTGGTATCAAGTTGGTAATCCGGTAGCAATAGGAACCGGTCCAACTATTACAGTTGTACCTGCTGCAACAGGAAATTCATATACATGTAAACAAGATTATGGTCCTTGTAATACAGGTTTCGAAATTTGTTCGGCAATGCCGGGTAACGGGCCTGATACAGTTTTTGTAATGCCAATGTCGGCCATTATACCAACAATAACAGCTCCAACTTGTATTGGAAGTCCTACTCAAATTTCATGTGCGCCAAGTACTGCAACTAATAATTATTTATGGACTGGTCCAAGTATTTCAGGACCTAATAACACACCAACTATCACAATTTCTGGTCCTGGTACATACACCTGCGCTATCACAAGTACAAATGCGGCTTGTGCCGGAACTGCTGTTGTAACAATATTCCAAACGCCTACAATTACTATTGCATCTACATCGCCTAGTGTGTGTGCGTACAACACAAATAACTCACTCAATTCCGTTTCACTCACCGCATCCGGAGCACCAAATTATACTTGGTCTAACATTGTGAATATGGCCAATACCTACACATCGCTTACAACACCATTCATTTCATTAGCACCAACTGCCCCTCTCGGTATTGGATCAATTAATGTTTTAGGGTCTAGTGGGCCTTGTACTAACACCGCAACTTATACAGTTCTTATTATACCTAATCCAACGATCACTGTAACAAGCCCAAGTGTTTGTGCAGGAAATACAGTTGCGATCACTGCGAGTAATGCAAGTTCATTTACTTGGACACCGCCTGCTACATTAAGTAGTAATACAGGTTCAACAGTAATTGCTAACACACCAACTACCACTATCTATAGTGTTACCGGTACTAGTTTAGGATGTAATAGCTCTACTGAAAATACAACAGTAACCGTTGTTGCAAATCCAACAGTAATGGTTGCGCCGTTTACAAATACAATTTGTTACGGTAACAGTTTAAACTTAACAGCAAGCGGTGCAACTAACTATACTTGGTCTCCTGCTAACTCATTAAGTGTTCCAAACGGACCAAACGTTACAGCGTCGCCTACAATTACCACTAACTACATCATTATAGGTGAGGCTGCCACATGTACTGCAAGTGCTGCCTATCAG
>CAYYUS010000245.1:0-4918 GCA_964474925.1 uncultured Akkermansia sp.
CCATAAATTAAATCCTAACGCCGTAACAATTGTTGCTCCCAGCGATCATCTCATAAAAAAAGAAGAAACCTATGTAAAAGCAATGAAAGCTTGCATAAAAAAAGCTTCAGAAGAGGATTGCTTGGTAACCTTAGGAATTAAACCCACTAGGCCTGATACCGGTTATGGCTATATCCAATTTAAAGAAAGCGATAAAGAGGAAAAAGATAAACGTATTTTTAAAGTAAAAACGTTTACCGAAAAGCCTGACCATGATATGGCTAAATTTTTTGTAGAAAGTGGCGACTTTTTATGGAATTCGGGCATTTTTATATGGAGCACTAAAAGCATTTTAAAAGCCGTTGAAACGCATGATCCGGAATTAGCCAATGTATTCAAAGAAGGAAATAACGTTTACAATACGCCTAAAGAAAAAGA
The DNA here is from genome assembly GCA_964474925.1 of uncultured Akkermansia sp. Classification (GTDB taxonomy): domain Bacteria; phylum Bacteroidota; class Bacteroidia; order B-17B0; family Aurantibacillaceae; genus Aurantibacillus. Next base: position 418 of record CAYYUS010000245.1, read on the forward strand.
CTTTATTACACGCGCTTATAATACCTGTAAAAATATTTCTATTGATTACAGTGTGATGGAAAAAGCCAGCAATGTTTATGTGCGTTCGAGCATTATTGGATGGAGCGACCTGGGAACTTGGGGGAGCATTTACGGGCACATTCCTAAAGACAAAAAACAGAACGCCGTTATTGGAAAGAACGTAATGGTGTATGATAGTAAGAATTGCATTGTACATGTGCCAAAAGATAAACTGGTTGTGCTGCAAGGCTTAGAAGACTACATAGTAGTGGAAAGCGACAATATTCTCATGATCTGTAAAAAAGCAGACGAACAACAAATTCGCAACTTTGTTAACGACGTAAAAGTTAATAAAGGCGAAAAATTTGTATAATTACTGGAATCCCAGCCCATTTTCTGAAACTTTTTAGGCGATTGTACGTTATACTAATAGCATTGGTCTAATTTAGATTATGCCAAGTTATTTTTTTTATTAATTTTGTTTTTTAACACAACAACACAACCGTAAGAATGAGACAACTCAAAATTACCAAATCGATCACTAACCGTGAAAGTGCCTCTTTAGACAAATACCTTCAGGAAATTGGCCGCGAAGAATTGATCACCGCCGAAGAAGAAGTAATTTTAGCAAAAAAGATCAAAGATGGTGACCAACGAGCGTTAGAAAAATTAACCCGTGCTAATCTTCGTTTCGTAGTATCGGTAGCAAAGCAATATCAAAATCAAGGTTTAAGCCTTCCTGATTTGATCAACGAAGGAAATTTAGGTTTAATTAAAGCGGCAAAACGTTTCGACGAGACCCGCGGTTTCAAATTCATTTCATATGCAGTTTGGTGGATCCGTCAAAGCATTTTACAAGCTTTGGCCGAACAAAGCCGTATTGTACGTTTACCTTTGAATCAAGTTGGTTCGTTAAATAAGATCAACAAAGCATACAGCAAATTAGAGCAGCAGTTTGAGCGTGAGCCAAGCGCTGAAGAATTAGCAGATATGCTTGATCTACCAATTGACAAAGTAAGCGATACCATGAAAGTAAGCGGACGCCATGTAAGTATGGATGCGCCTTTTGCTAATGGTGAAGAAAGCAGCTTATTAGATGTATTGATCAATCACGATTCGCCAAAAGCGGATATTGGTTTGATGAACGAATCGTTAAGCAAAGAAATTGATAGAGCATTAAGTACTTTAACTGAAAGAGAAAGAGACGTGGTAAAATTATTCTTCGGAATTGGTTTGAACCATGGCTTAACTTTGGAAGAGATTGGCGATAAATTTGACCTTACCCGCGAACGTGTTCGCCAAATAAAGGAAAAAGCTATTCGTAGATTAAGACATAGCAGCAGAAGCAAATTACTGCAGCAATATTTAGGATAATACACTTAAAGCCTCGAGAGATCGGGGCTTTTTTTATATCCTTCCAGTTCTACGATCTTAATCATACAAAACACTGAGCTTCGTCATCTTTATCCCTTACCAAATCACTACTTTTACTACGCAATGAAAAAACTATTTATCATCCCTTTTCTCTTCCTTTTTGCTTGCAAAGACAAGGTAGAAAAAACCAAACCCACCGAAGAGTCAATTTCCGAATCTATTTATGCTTCGGGTATTGCCAAAAGTAAAAATCAATATCAGGCTTTTGCAATTGTTAACGGCATCATTGAAAATATATTTATTACGGAAGGTGATAGCGTAAAAAAAGGCGACCCTATCCTATCTATCTCAAATGAAACTCAAAAACTAAATAAAGAAAACGCTGAATTGGCCGCGCAGTTTGCCGATGTAAATGCCAATCAAGGAAAACTGAATGAGGTAAAACAATTGATCGATCTTTCACGAAATAAAATGAAGAATGATTCGGCGCTTTACTTTCGCCAGAAAAACTTATGGCAAGATCAGATAGGAACCAAAGTAGAATTAGAGAATCGTGAATTAGCTTATCAAAATTCTAAGAACGCATATTATTCGTCATTAGTAAGACATGATGATCTAAAACGCCAGATTGAATTTAACTCACAACAATCAAAAAAGAATTTAATGATCTCCTCAAAACTGGAGGGTGATTTTACTTTGCGTAGTGAAATTGATGGGATAATTTATAGTTTACCAAAGTCGAAAGGCGAAATTGTTGGATTGCAAACACCGCTTGCTGTAATTGGTGATGCAAGTAATTTTGTATTAGAAATGCAAGTTGACGAATTTGACATTCTTAAAATAAAAAAAGGCTTACCTGTATTAATTACACTTGATAGTTACAAAGGAAGAGTATTTGAGGCAAAAGTTACAAAGATCGATCCGCTGATGAATGAGCGTAGCAAAACTTTTTTGGTGGGGGCCGAATTTATACAAAAACCCGAAGTGCTTTATCCAAACATTACTTTTGAAGCCAATATTGTTTTGCAAACAAAAGAAAAGGCATTGCTTGTACCCCGAAACTATTTGATAGGCGATTCGATGATCATAAAAGCAAATGGCGATAAAGTTGCTGTTAAAACCGGATTAAAGGATTACAAAAAAATTGAGATCCTCTCAGGTTTATCAGCCAATGATGAGATAATTAAACCTACTGAATGAGATACAAATTAATAGCAGATGTATCACGTTCGTTGTTACTGGCACGATGGAAACAAACGCTTATTGCCGCCATTGGCGTAACGTTTAGTATTACCATGTTCATTGCCTTGCTTAGTTTTATGTCGGGCTTGAATTACATGCTCGATAGTCTTATTATTAATCGCACGCCACACATTCGTTTATACAACGAGATACTTCCGTCTAAGACCCTCCCTATCGATATTTCGAGTTCATATGGTAAAGATCATAATTTTATAAGTTCGGTAAAACCAAAGAACGAACGTTTAGAGATCTATAATGTTGCTGCCGTAATGAATGCTCTTAAACATGATGAAAGAGTAAAAGGTGTGGCACCAAAAGTAACGGCGCAAATATTTTACAATGTTGGTGTTATAGATATGTTGGGTACTATAAGCGGCATTGATGTTGAAGCTGAAAATAAGTTGTTCCTATTTAAAGATTACGTAGTGGCCGGGAATTATTTAGATCTTAAGAATATACCAAACAGCATTATTTTAGGGAAAGCTGCTGCCGAAAAAATGCTGGCCAACGTTGGCGATATTATTCAGATAACTACAAGCAAGGGCGAACGTGTTCAATTAAAAGTTGTTGGTTTTTTTCAATCGGGTTTACAAGACCTTGATAAAGTACAAAGCTATGCGTCGATGAATACAGTACAAAAATTATTAGGTGAAACCGGAACATACATAACCGATGTACAAATAAAATTACATGATATGATGTTAGCGCCCGCGATAGCTAAAGAATACGCTCAACTATTTGATCTGGAAGCCATAGATGTGCAAACTGCCAATTCGCAATTTGAGACCGGAAGTTTTGTACGATCACTTATCTCGTACGCTGTAGGTATCACCCTTTTAATAGTGGCCGGCTTTGGAATTTATAATATCTTAAACATGATGATCTACGAAAAAATGGATTCCATTGCCATTTTAAAAGCTACCGGATTTTCGGGTAAAGATGTGAACCGAATTTTTATTGGAATTGCTTTAACTATTGGGATCTTTGGCGGTTTACTATGATTACTTTTTGGATTGGGCTTATCAGGATTGATCGATCAAATACCTTTCAACACAGCAGCGCTTCCTACTATTAAAACTTATCCCATTGATTATAATCCAAAATTCTACGCCATTGCCACTGCTTTTTCAATTATCACCACTTACTTTGCGGGATATTTACCTGCGCGTAAAGCCAGTAAAATAGACCCGGTAATTATTATTAGAGGTAAATAATATGAGCGAGAAAATACTGGAAGCAAAACATATTTCGAAATACTTTCATGATCCAATTACGGTACAAGTATTGAATGAGGTTAGTTTTTCTATAAATAAAGGTGAATTTGTTTCTGTTATTGGAAAGTCGGGTTGTGGTAAATCTACCCTACTCTATATCCTTTCTACCATGGACACCGATTATGAGGGAGATCTACTAATTGACAATGTGAGCATGCGCAACAAAAAAGAAGAAGAACTAGCACTTGTAAGAAATGAGAAAATAGGTTTTGTGTTTCAGTTCCATTATTTACTGAATGAATTTTCTGTATTAAAAAACGTAATGCTTCCAGGTTTGAAACTCAATAAATATTCTAAGAAAGAAATAGAACATAGAGCCTATGAAAAACTTAAAATATTAGGAATAGAAAATGAAGCGCTCAAAAAACCAAATCAATTATCGGGTGGGCAAAAACAAAGAGTTGCCATTGCACGAGCACTCATCAACGACCCTTTAGTGATCATGGGCGATGAGCCCACAGGAAATCTGGATAAAAAAAATAGCGAGATCGTTTTTGAAATATTTCAAGAACTAGCACATAGTTTCAACCAATCATTACTTATCGTTACTCACGATAACGAATTTGCTCAACGCACCCATCGCATCATCGAAATGGAAGACGGGAAGATCA
>CAYYUS010000246.1:0-529 GCA_964474925.1 uncultured Akkermansia sp.
TGGTAATGCAGGTTGTAATACGGCTGATGCAGCATTAACGTCAACAACTGGTATGGGTTGGTTCCCTGGTTACGCTATTAATATTGAAACCGGCGAACGTTTAAACATGGCTTTTGGAGAAGATAGTTACCAAAAAGAAAATCAAGGGGATGATATGATGTGGAATCCAACATCAAATTCCAACTTCCCATACTCTTTCACTTTTGGAGGAAAACACTTTGTATATGTTTTCGGTAATTCTATTGAAGGAAAAGGAGATGTTGATGTACTTAATAATCCTTCACTTGGTAATTTTGCACCGTTGCAAGATGAACCATTTGGAGCAGGTCCATATGATGGCGGAACAAAAGTATACAATCAACTCTCTAAATATTTTGGTCTTGTTAGATCAACCGGCGAAAGTGTGTTAAATGGCTCGCGTCTTTCTGGTTTTGCTTCTGTAGAAAGAGATATCATGTGGGTAAGCATGCCAATGACTGCCTTTGGATATACTTTCAAGAATCCAAAAGATATGCCTTGCGATGTTAGA
>CAYYUS010000246.1:539-4876 GCA_964474925.1 uncultured Akkermansia sp.
TTAACGTTAGCAAACCATACCGTTACGGTTATTCAGGAATGCTAAGAACAACATCTCAAAATTGGATCAATAATACAGCAGCAAATGCTACGTATTCTTCAGGTATTAACCGTTTATTCGCAGCAGTGAGTTCAACTCAATTACCTTCGAATATTAAAGCTACAGGCGCAGTTAATAATAACTTCCCAATGTATAGTTTCAGTACAAAAGAATTGGCTGCATTGTATGGCGATCAAGATGTAGCTAAAAATGCATTAGATCTTATAAAAGTTGTTCCTAATCCTTATTACGGCAGTTCGAGTTATGAAACATCAAAACGCTTAGAGACTCGCGTGAGAATTACAAACTTGCCAAATAAGTGTACCATCAAAATATTTAGCTTGAATGGAACTCTTATAAAAACTATTAAGCGTGACGTTTCAGGACTTGAGGCTATTTATACAAAGCCGGCTTACGGCGAAACTCCACCATCAACTGCTGCTGGAGGGGATGATATAAATAAATCTAGGAGACCTTCTTATGTTGATTGGGAACTTAAAAACCAAAGTAATATCCCAATTGCTAGTGGATTATATATTTTTCATATTGAAGCAAAAGATGCAGATGATAATATCATTGGAGAGAAGATCATTAAGTGGTTTGGTGTAATGCGTCCTTTAGACTTACAAAATTATTAATACATAAACTTGAATTTATGATGAAGATTAAGAATTTAAAATATTACGGCTTAGCAGTTTTAGTTTCTGCTAGTATGCTTACACAAGCAGGTAATCCTGAACGTGCTGGCCAAGCCGGAGCTGCTGCTTTGTTGATCAATCCATATGCGCGTAACAGTGGTATGTGGGGCTCAAACTCTGCAAGGGTTCGCGGCTTAGAGGCTCAATTCTGTAACGTAGCAGGCACTGTTTATACACGTAAAACAGAAATGATGTTCAACCGTACAAGTTGGTTGTCGGGTACAGGAATATTTTTAAATAGCTTTGGATTTACCCAAGGCTTAGGAGAAACAAGTACTATTGGATTAGGGTTCGTTTCATTGAACTCAGGTAAGATCGAAGTTACTACGGAAGATCAACCCGAAGGAGGTTTAGGTACTTACCAGTATACTGCCTACAACGTAAACTTATCTTATGCCAAAATGTTCTCCGAGAATATTTTTGGTGGTATCAATGTTAAACTCATCTCTGAGCAAATTCCAAACGTAAGCGCAAAAGGTATTGCTATAGATGCTGGTATTCAGTATCACACTGGTAAATACGATCAAATGCATTTAGGGATCACTTTAAAAAATTGGGGACCAAAAATGTCGTACCAAGGTGATGGTTTAGCGCGTCAAATGAATGTAAAGTATGGTAACAATTACGAGATGACCGTTAATAACCGCTCGGCTGCTTTTGAAATGCCGGCGTTAGTAAATATCGGTGTTGCGTATGATATTTTTATGACTAAGGATAGTACGGGAGCACTTTCTAAAAAGAATCGTCTTTCTTTGAACGCAGCCTTCCAGTCAAATTCATTTACATACGATAATTACCTTTTAGGTTTAGAGTATGCATGGAAAGAAATGGTTATGTTGAGAGCAGGTTTATATACTGAGCAAGGTATATTTAAAGGAGGTACCGAAAGAATGACCGTGTTTACAGGTCCTGCTTTAGGCGCAACTTTTGAGCTTCCTTTTAGCGAAAAGAAATCTACCGTAGCACTCGATTACTCATATCGCTTCACAAACCCATTTGCCGGGGTACATAGTTTCGGCTTCAGGATCAATTTGTAAGATATTTTTTGTATATTTGATTAAGACAAAAGGTCCCGATGTATGTCGGGACTCTTTTTTTAAATAAATTTCACAATGGCACAGCAGTTAGGATATTACACCGAGGAAGGGCTTCAGAAGCTAAAGGATGAATTACACAATTTAGAGAGCGTAGAGCGCAAGGCGGCAACTTATGCCGTTGCTGAGGCGCGCGACAAAGGCGATCTAAGTGAGAATGCAGAATATGACGCTGCACGCGAAGCGCAAGCTTTATTAGAACTTAAAATAAGTAAGTTAAAAGAGGTTATTGCAAACGCGCGAATAGTTGATGAAACAAAACTGGATCTTAGCAAAGCAAGTATTTTAACTACGGTGAAAATAAAGAACACTAAAAATAACGCTACCATGAAGTATACGTTGGTAGCTGAAAGTGAAGCTGATCTTAAAAGCGGAAAAATATCTGTTGATTCTCCCATTGGAAAAGCACTTTTAGGAAAGAAAGTAAAAGACAAGGTGGATGTTACTGTTCCTGCAGGTCTTGTAACCTTCGAGATCATCGAGATCTCATTATAGTATGGCAAGTATCTTCACTAAAATAATAAACGGTGAGATCCCTTCCTACAAAGTTGCCGAAAACGATTCCTGTTACGCATTTTTGGATATTGCCCCTTTAAAAAAAGGACATGTGCTTGTTGTACCTAAAAAAGAGGTGGACAATATTTTTGATCTTGACGATGAAAGCTTTAAGCAATTACATTTATTCAGTAAAAAAGTAGCGCACGCTATAAAAAAAGCCGTGCCATGCGTTCGTGTAACATCACACGTTATTGGATTAGAAGTTCCACATGCACACATTCATTTGATCCCCATTCATACTATGAATGATTGTAATTTTGCAAATCCTAAGCTTAAATTATCTAAAGAAGAATTTGAAAGTATAGCTTCGGCCATTAGTAAAGCACTTTAAGTTTATCTTATTTCTCTGTTAACTCCATTTCTGTAAGCTTTTAGGAGACTATATTTGCACCTAGATAATTTTTGTACAACAATAAGTTTTAATTTTGATGTAATTAATTTTTTGAAAGATGAATAGTAAACGTACAGTACTTGTTACCGGAGCCACAGGTGGTTTGGGAACAGCCATGTGTAAAAAATTACACCAAGATGGATATAATGTGGTGGGAAACTATCACACTAAAGAAAAAGCGGAGAAGTGGATGGAGCAAATGAAAAGCGAAGGCTTTGATATAAAATTATTTTATGGCGATGTAAGCGATTTTAATAGCGCTGCTGCTATGATAAAAGAAATTGAAGAAAAAGTTGGTCCTATTGATACGTTGGTAAACAATGCAGGTATTACACGGGATAGCCGTTTAATAAACATGAAACCTGAAGATTGGATGCTAGTTATAAATACAAACCTAAACAGTGTTTTTAATTGTACGAAGAATGTGATCCAGGGAATGATCGATCGTAAATTTGGACGCATCATAAATATATCTTCTGTAAACGGCCAGCGAGGACAATTTGGGCAAACCAATTACAGTGCAGCAAAAGCGGGCATGCATGGTTTTACAAAAAGTTTGGCAATGGAAGTTGCAAAATCCGGTGTTACCGTAAATACAATTTCGCCAGGGTATATTGGAACTGATATGGTAATGGCTGTTCCCGAAAAAGTATTGAATCAAATTGTAGCGCAAGTACCATTAGGACGATTAGGTGGAACACATGAAGTAGCACATTTAGTTAGCTTTTTAGCTAGTGAAGAAACAAGTTTTATTACCGGTGCTAATTATAGCATTAACGGTGGGCAGCACGTTTACTAATTAAAGTTTTTTAAGAAGTGAGGTCAAGCTCACTCTTTCATTCATATACTGAGGGATCGCAGAAATAGCGATCCTTTCTTGTTTCATGCTATCGCGTTCGCGAACGGTTACCATGTTGTCTTCCAAACTTTGATGATCAACTGTGATGCAATAAGGAGTTCCGATGGCATCTTGACGACGGTAACGTTTTCCTACAGTGTCTTTTTCATCGTAAGTAACAATGTGATCGTATTTTAAACTCTCCATTATTTTTTCGGCAAGCTCAGGCAAACCATCTTTTTTTACTAAAGGAAAAACAGCCACTTTAATTGGTGAGAGAGCAGGAGGGAGGTTCAATACAACGCGTGTTTCACCGTTCTCTAATGTTTCTTCTTTAAAAGCAGCACTTAAGGTTGCTAAAAACAAACGATCTAAACCAACCGATGTTTCTACAACATAAGGTACATAACTCGAATTACTTTCGGTATCAAAGTATTGTAATTTTTTTCCGCTGAATTGTTCGTGTTGTTTTAAGTCAAAATCAGTGCGCGAGTGAATTCCTTCTAATTCTTTAAAACCAAATGGGAATTGAAATTCAATATCCGCCGCAGCATTAGCATAATGTGCTAATTTAATATGATCATGAAATTTATAATTTGTTTCTCCTAATCCAAACGAATGATGCCATTTTAAACGCGCGGTTTTCCAATGTTCGTACCATTGCATCTCTGTTCCCGGCTTTACAAAAAATTGCATTTCCATTTGTTCAAACTCACGCA
>CAYYUS010000247.1:0-4870 GCA_964474925.1 uncultured Akkermansia sp.
CATTCTTCTGCAATTTGATGATCTCGCGAGTAATGGTGGCATTGATGCGTTTTAAATATTTTTTTATCGAACGAAGGAAGCGTAATTCGCGAACCTCCTGATAGAATTTAATATGACGGTGAAGTTCGTTCAGGTAATCATTGATGAAGCCAGGAGTTACTTCGCCTATCTCCATGAAGTCTTCAAACATGGCAACTACAGCATCGTTCAAGCTCACAATATTCTCATATTCATAAATGAGATCAAGTGATTTTAATTTTTGATATTGATCCGATGAAAGATCACCACGCGATAGAAGTTCGTTAACGGTTATATTCTCGCGATTGGCAAATAGAAATTCTATTGCAGTACGATTTTGGTAGAGCTGAGAGAGTATATCGTTAATGTTGACCTGTAAAGCCATTTCTTAATTTGGTTTTAGTGTATACCATAAAAAGCGGGAAAACCCACTTTTTTGGCTAATCCTATAAAAATAAGAAGGTTAGGGAGTTTGGAAGACACACGTTATCAACAAAAATCAGAGTAATTAACCGTTTTAGAGATTATAAGCCCTGAAAGCCTTGATAATAAAGGGGTTTGGAGGATGTTACTTAGAGAGAAGTAAACAAATTAATTATGAACAGCTGTTATACAGTTCTAACAGGGTGTTAATAAAGCTGCCCCATTCGTACTTTTTCTTTTCCTTTTTAACGTTTTCAACCATTTCCGGCTCACGCTTGTTTTCAAAGAAATCAATTAAGGCATTGGAAATTGCTATGTGATCTAAGGGAAGCGTATAACCACATACGTTATGAGGAACAATTTCTGCTAAACCTCCTACATTGGTCACTAGCATTGGTTTGTCGTAATAATAACCAACCATTGTAACGCCACTATTTGTAGCATTACGATACGTTTGCGCCACCAAATTACTTGCGCAAAAATAGTAACGCACCATATCGTTGGCAATAAATTTATCATGTAAAATTACCTGGTTCTCTAAATGATAACGTTTAATAAGATCTAAATACGGTTGTTTGTCTTCATAAAATTCGCCTGCAATAAGCAAGGTTATTTTTTGCTGTTTAACCAAAGCATAATTGAGCGATTCCATTAAAATATCGAGGCCTTTATAATGACGGATCAATCCAAAGAACAAAACAATATTATCGTTTGGATCTAAATTTAATTTTTGACGAGCTTCTTGCATACTTCCGGGTTCTCCATAAGTTGCATACATAGGGTGAGGCGAGTATGCTTTTTTATCAGTTTTTGAAAACGTTGATATATCATTCAATACTTTTTTACTCATGGCTATAAATCCATGGCACGACTTTACAAAATACTTGGTGAACATACTATCACCAATTCTTTTTTCGTGAGGAATGATATTATCTGTAAGCGCTAAAACTTTTGTATGCTTTCTAACTCTTCTTCCAATAGTTCCTAAGCAAGGACCAAAAAATGGAAGCCAATAACGGAATAAAATAAAATCAGGTTTTTCCTTTTTAATAAAGCTTGCAACTTTTAACCAATTAAAAGGATTGATAGAGTTAATTAAGGTGTGGATCTTAATTCCTTTTGGAGCGCTTCCGCTTTGTTCGAATTGCGAAGAGCCGGGGAATAAGAAATTTGGATACTGTAAAGAATAGGAAATGATCTGTGCATCGTGCCCTGCTTTTATTAATTCCTCGCACAAATTCTCATTAAATTGTGCCGGACCACCACGTAAAGGGTAGGCCGGACCAATAATGAATATTTTGAGGGATTTGCTTGCCACTTTCGTAAATATAAGAAAATGTTAGAGTTTTTATTCTATGATGATTTTGTGAATATGTTTTAACCCGTCTTTATTTTGCAGGTGAATAACGTGTAAACCCTTAGGGTAATTCGAAACGTTTATTAAGTTATTATTTTTATTGATATCAGTTGAATAAATTTTCTGACCTATCGTATTGTATATCTCTAGATGATATTCTTCGATATTCGGAAGATCAATACTTAGTGTTTCCGAGGATGGATTAGGATATACTAAAATTGAAGCTGTATTATTGGTTTTTGAAAGACCTGTACTTACAGTACTACTGCTTTGGCAAAGTATTGTAATAGATCCCGAGGAAGTAGCGGTTTGTGTGCCCACATTTAGTATACCTCCGCTGGAAATGGTATAAGTCTTTGCCATTGCAGTTAAACTTAAATTGACGATGGCGACACTCGCATTTCTGTTAGTGCAAGCTGTTTTTCCCATTGAATCAGTTCTTAATATGCAATAGTCATAATCCGAACCGCTGATCAAAGATCTGCCTGTAATAAAAATACTTTTATCGAAACATTCTTCAATATTTGTGCCAAATTGAGAATTTGCATCTCCGTAATTTTTCAACCACAAAGTATCCCCAGATGGATCAACCTTCATGAATAAATAGTCGTATCCAAACGCTGGAACGGATTGATGCCCGCAAATTAGAAAATTATTATCCTTGGTATTTTTGATTGAATATCCACATTCAAATGCACCTGTATTATATGATTTAGAGGTCAAGACGTTCCCTAAAGAATCTGTTTTCAAGAAAAGAACTTCGGTAGTATTGTAAAGCCCAGTGACCACTAATTCTTTGTTGCTGTTTTCAACTATTGATTGCCCTCTATCGTCACCAGCTGAGTGACCGTATTTGTTTGTCCATTTAATGTTGCCATTTTTGTCTAACCTCGCTATTAGAACATCCACATTATTGCCTGGCCCTGGGTTTTCTGTTGTTAGTCCAGTGACTACAATATCCTTGTTGTAGGCTTCTATAACTGAGTAGGCATTATCGTTGAGATTTGCTCCTATTGTTTTTGTCCATAAGATAGTGCCAACAGAATCTATTTTTACAATATAAAAATCATTACCGCCAGCTCCAAAAGAGTAGGTATTGCCTACAATAATAAATCCCTTGTCCGAAGTTTTTTTAATTTCGTTTGCGGTTTCATCCCCACTCCCCCCAATTGCTTTGCGCCACAGAGGAATACCATTTTTGTTTATTTTTAAAAGGTAAATATCTAAAGCACCAGCACCGAAACTACTGGATCTTCCAACCGTAATTATTGCCTTGTCAAGTGTTTCGTCTACGGAATATAGGATGTCAAAAGCTGGATCTTTTATTTCTCTTGTCCAAATTGTGTCTCCGTTAAGTTTTGTTTTGACAAGATATCCATTATTAATATTTGTATAGCCAGCATGAACAATAGTTGAATCGGAAAGTATCTTGCTTTCCCAGATCTCTTCAAAATTTAAAGTTCCATAACGTTTTTCGAAAGTGTTTTGAGCGGAAACAAAAATCACTGCAAATAATGTAACGGCTGCAAATAATAGTCTTTTCATGTGAAAAAGATTTAGATAAAGTTAGTAAATTATTTCTAATTTCCTAATTGGTTAATCTACTTCTTCCCAGCCACACACTCAATAAGATCATCTTGTTGAAGATACTTATTGGCAATATCGCGTAATTGATTTGCAGTTACATTATTTATGGCGGCAAAATATTTATCGTAATAATCGTACGTTAAACCATATTGCCAAATGCCTTTAAATTTATCGGCTAAAGCAAATGGTCCGTCAACACTGCGTAAGAACTGACCAAGAATATAATTTTTTACAGTTGTGAGTTCTTCAGGTTTTACTAGATCATCGCGAAGTAATTTCACTTCTTTATAGATCTCATCCAACGCTTTTTGTGTAACATCGGCGCCAACTTCAGTACTAATGTAAAAATAACCCCCGTTAACCAATGAAGCTAAACCAGACCCAATGCCATAAGTATAACCTTTATCTTCGCGAATATTCGCCATTAGGCGCGAACCAAAATATCCTCCTAAAATTGTATTCAATACCTGAAAGTGAAAGTAATCAGGATGTGTTTTATTGAACATTATTCTCCCAACTCTAATAGCAGATTGAATGGCATCGTCTTTTAAAAGTAAATGTTGTTTTTGTTTGGTGGTATCCACTTTCTCGTTCATTACCACAAGTTTATTCTCTGTATCTCCCCAATCAGCGGAGCCAAATAGCTTATCTAATTGCTTTGGTAATTCTTTTGGAACACAACCCGAAACTATAATACTGCAATTCTTCGAATTGTAATGCGATTTAAAAAAGCTTTTGATGATATCAACATTCATTCTTTCAAAATCACCGTCTTTTACATCGGCGCCATAAGGATGTTTTTCTCCAAATAATAATTCGCTAAATCTTCTGCGCGCCAAAACGCTTACTTTTTGCGAATTGATCAAATGCTTTTGCTTTTTATTATTGATGTAAATATCAAATTCATCCTTTGGGAAAGTAGGGGAGTGTAAAATATCCTGAATAACTTCTATGGTCTCGTTAAAATATTTGTTTAAGGTATAAAGCGTGATACTCGCAAAGTCTTGCCCGGTTTCTAATTCTAAAAATCCTCCGTAGTAATCAATGCGCTCCGAAATCTGATTAGCAGTATATTTTGAAGAGCCCGTTTCAATTAAATTATTTGTGCAAGATGCGATCAATGGATGCGCTTGATAATACATTCCGGCCTTGAACATGAATTCGAGTTTTACCAATTCCTGCGAACCCGAATTAATTGTATAAACTTTTATGCCGTTACTTAATTGAGTTATTTCCGGTTGAGGAATATCTATATGTTCGATGGCATGAAATGCCGGTGCAGTTGATCTGTTTAGCATAGTTTAAAAATAAATAGGCGCTATATAATTTATGCCTTTACCGTAAAGTTGGTAAAGTTTAACTGATGTAAAGGTAATATCTATTTGTTCTTGTTTGATGTTCCATAAAAATACTTTAAAACTTTTGTACTGCTTTGGCAGAGGAGGGGTGATAACGGCGTAGGTATATTCTTTTTCGTTATTATAA
>CAYYUS010000248.1:0-1483 GCA_964474925.1 uncultured Akkermansia sp.
CTTTTTTAGCATTCATTTGAGCTGTTTATTTGATACGTTTATCTTTATTAGCTAAGAAACCATCACGACTGTGAGTAGTAGACTTAGAAGTAGGACCTGTTTCAGTTGAAACTGTGTAAGTAGTACCTTCTTTTAATTTCTCTAATTTGTATGAACCATCTTTTGAAGTAGTGAATTCTTTTATTGAACCATCGCTACCAACGATCTTTACTTTTACATTCTCAACCGGCTCGCCTTTTCCTTTTGCTAAAGCATCACCTTCGTCGCTAATTTGACCACGAACTGAGAACGCTAATGGAGGTAAGTTAAAGCTCCAGATATCATCACTTCCTTTACCACCTTCGCGGTTAGAAGTTAAGAAACCTTTGTTCTTTTTGCCTTCGTAAACGATACTGAAATCATCATAAGCGGAGTTCAAAGGGAATTTTAAATTCTCAACCGGCTTAGTGTATTTGTTATTCTCGCCTTGTGTCATAAAGATATCTAAACCTCCCATACCAGGATGAGTATCTGAAGAGAAGTATAATTTTTTGCTATCGTCAGATAGAGTAGGATATAATTCGTTACCATCTGTGTTTACAGCAGGACCGCAGTTAACCGGCTTACCCCATACGTTCGCTTTTTGATCGTAAGTACTGTACCAGATATCAGCACCACCGTAACCACCACTCATACGTGAAGCAAAGTATAATACTTTACCATCAGCGCTTAAGTATGGATGACCAAATGCAATGGTATCAATACAGAAAGGAAGCACTTGCGCTTCTCCCCAAGTATTACCTTGTTTTTTAGCCATGAAGATCTGAGTTTTTAATTGCTTACCTGTAGATTCAGGACTGCGACTAAAGAAGATCATATCACCTTTTTTACTTACGCAACCAACACCTTCGTTGAATTTAGAGTCAACTGTTGGAGGCAATAACATTGGTGTAGACCATTTTCCGTTCTTATCAACTTTTGTTTCGTAGATATCAGATTTGTTTCCACCTGTATTAGCATCGATCTCGCCACCGGCATTACCAGCGCGACGTGATGTGAAGTTCAATGTTTGATATTTTTTGTCGGCGAAGCTTGGAGCATAATCACTTTCTTTTGAATTGATAAGCGCCATGTTCTCTATTTTGTAACGCATTGGAGCATCTTTCCATTGTTGAGATAACTCACAAGACTTTACACCTAGATCAGCTTTTTTAGCGTTACCGCCTTTTGCTTTGAAATTATTGTATTCAACAATTGCCTCAGCGTATTTGTTTTGGTTTTTTAATACTTCCGCTAAACGGTAGTACACATTTGGATCATCGAAACCAGCAGCAATTGCTTTTTGGTAATAGGTCTCAGCGCCTTTGTAATCATTGATCTCTTGACTGGCATAACCTGTTTTGTATAGGATAGCCGGCTTTTGTGCTTTCGACGCAGGAGCGTATGCTTGTTTGTAGTAATTTATCGCGCTGTAATATTGCCCTAGTTCAAAGTAGGCATCAGC
>CAYYUS010000248.1:1493-4852 GCA_964474925.1 uncultured Akkermansia sp.
ATACTTTTTGAGAGAATGCAGTTGTGAACGATAGTGCGAATACAACTACAGCGATTGATAATGTTCTAAATTTTCTCATACGATTAGTTAACGGTTTCAAGTGGCTAATATAAAGATTTAATTTTTTATTAAAAAATTTTAACAAATTAATATTTAACAATTTTGGCATAAAAATTAAATACTAAACAAGGTTTTTTATCGACCAAAATAAAAAATCCGCCTATGGGCGGATTTTCAGTTTTTAGTGGTGAGCCTCTTCTTTTGGGGCTTCTTGGTGACCGGCAGCGGCTTCATGCCCACTACCATGTCCATGTCCTTTTTGAAGGTCTAATTGCTGTTGAACAAGCACGGGGTCAACCCTTGTAACATTCGATTTTTGACCTGCATAAGTACCCTCTGTTAATACTATAAAAATAATATAGAACATGAATAGGATATAAGGCATTAATACCATGTATTTAAAGAATTTTACCTCATGGCCTAAGTGCATAAACGCCATTACAATGTATCCGGCCTTAATAACGGTGAACGAGATAAAGAAGATCTTAAGCCAAACAGAGCCTGACCAACCTTTACCCGGAGCCATAAAACCTACAATTAGTTCTCCAATTGTAATGGCAAGCATGATCCAAAATACATTCCAAAGTGTGCGACGTGCTTTTTTTCCATAAGCCTCATCATGGTTGTACATGGTTTCATATGAAGGATAATCATCGTGGAATTCCATAGTGTTTGTGTTTTAAAGTGTTTATAATAAATAGAAGAACGTAAATACGAATACCCATACAAGATCTACAAAGTGCCAGTATAAACCAACCTTTTCAACCATTTCATAATGGCCTCTGCGTTCGTAGGTACCATTAATAGCATTCATGAAAATAACGAAATTGATCACAACCCCTGAAAACACGTGGGTTCCGTGGAATCCGGTGATAAAGAAGAAGTAATTTGCGAATTGAGGCACCCCATACTCATTGACCGTCATATTAGCTCCATGCCATTCTTGAAGAACATATTTTTGAGTAGCCATATCCCATACGTTACGCATTGCGCCTGTATCTGTACCTTTAATAAAGTGGAACCACTCCCAAGCTTGTGAGCCTACGAAAGCAAGACCTCCAATAATGGTCCAAAACATCCAAACAAGAACACCTCGTTTATCCATACGTTTACCAGCCTCTACGGCTAGTACCATGGTAACCGATGACATAATGAGGATGAAGGTCATTAAACCTACATAAGCCAATGGTAAATGTTGTTCAACAAAAGGAAAGTGAGTGAACACGTTCTCAGCCTTAGGCCAGATCTCGGCATATTTATGCCTGATAAAACCGTAGGAAACAAGAAGTCCACCAAATGTTAAGGCATCGGAAATGAGGAAGAACCACATGAACATTTTACCATAACTAACTCTGAAAGGTGACTGACCGCCACTCCAGGCTTCTTTTGCGTCAAATTCTGCTGTATGAGCCATATTGATTTGTTAAGAAAGATTAAAATATTGGGTACAAGTTTAGCGAAAAAAATATAAAAACAAAAACAAATATATCCATAAAACGTCTAAAAAATGCCAGTATATGGCGGCGAGCTCAATTCCTAGATAGTCGTGGGAGCTATAGCGCTTGCGGATGCTCTTGGTCAAAGTTATTAACAGGGCCATAAGGCCACCAAATAAGTGGAATAAATGCATGAGGGCAATTAGGTATAAAAATGAGCCCGAGGCATTGCTGTATTTTCCAAGGAAATAGATGCCTTGAGCGGTTAATTCCTTCCAACCCGCGTACTGCGTGTAGGTAAAAGCGATCCCTAAAATGAAAGTTATAAACAAAAACAAAGTGGCCATGTTTTGTTTGTCTTTTCTGATGGCAAATTGGGCGATCAACATGGTTAAACTACTGGCTACAATGATAGCAGTGCTTATAATGGCAATAGGTGGTAATTGAAATACCAGCCAATTACCGTTATCTGCTCTTACAACATAAGCGCTGGTCAATCCTGCGAAAAGCATAACAATACTTACTATTCCTATCCACAGCAATGGCTTTGCCGATTTCCTTCTCATTTCGATGAGTTCGGCTTTGTGCGGATGTTCTTTTTTAATTTTTAGTGTTGACATGAATTAAATTTTAGTCATTAATGCTAATTGAACCACGGGCAAATAAATGAGCGTAGTGAAAAATAATTTTTTTGCTTGTTGATCGGTACTTAAACGGTAAAAATTATACGCCTGTAAGAGCATGGCTAATCCTGAAATTACTACCGCGCTAATGCTTAATAAACCTACATAATGAAAGAGAAAAGGAAAAGTGCTTACTATTAAAAGAATAACGGTATAAAGTAAAATTTGAAATTTGGAAGCGTCGTCTTTACCGCCGCTTGAGGGTAACATAAAGAACGAAGCTTTTTTATAATCCTCATCGTTGAACCAAGCCAGCGACCAAAAATGCGGGAATTGCCAGAAGAATTGAATAGAGAACAATAAAAGCGCAAAGAATGTGATATGTCCAAAACCTTCTGTAGCAGCAACGGCACCAATTAAAGTAGGAATGGCGCCAGGAAAAGCCCCAACAAAAACAGAGAAAGGAGTAACACGCTTAAGCGGTGTGTATACTAAAGCGTAAAGTACTATTGAAATAAACCCTAAAATGCCACTTAAAGCGTTGGTATAGGTCCATAACAAAACAGTTCCACCAATGCCAAGTAAAGCGCAAAACACCAGTGCTTCAAAATTATTGAGAGAGTTTGTCGGCATAGGACGGTTTTTGGTACGGTCCATTAGCTTGTCAAGATCTTTTTCAATGATCTGATTAAAACCATTAGCAGCGCTTGTAACTAAAAATCCACCAATGCATAAAGCAGTGAGTTGCTTCCAATCAATTTTTTCGGCAACGGTTAAATAGGTGATAACCGCCGAAAATACTACCAAACTTCCTAATCGAAATTTGGTGAGTTGTAAAAAAGCGGAAAATTTAGAATAGGTTACTGTGGGTGATTGAATATCTGTATCTGTGTTGCTCAATTTCGGCACAAATTTACATGTTTATTTAGAACCAGCACGATTAAAAAAGCAAGAAAAAACCCGCCGGAGGCGGGTTGGGGTATTATTTAACCTTTTCTTTTAAAAGCGCGGCTTCCAGAACTTCTTCCATTTTGGAAACATAGTGGAATTGAAGGCCTTTTAAATAATGTGGCTTAATATCCTCAATATCCTTTTTATTATCGGCGCACAAAATAATTTCTTTGATACCTGCACGTTTTGCTGCCAAAATCTTTTCTTTTATTCCGCCAACCGGTAATACTTTTCCGCGAAGTGTAATTTCACCGGTCATATCCAATGCTTTTTTTACTTTACGTTTTGT
>CAYYUS010000249.1:0-4846 GCA_964474925.1 uncultured Akkermansia sp.
ATATAAATGGCACGGTTGATGTTTCTTCAGTTCCTCTAACAGCTGGAAATGTGATACTATACAAGTACGAACCAATTCTCACAAAATTTGATTCTGTAACTTATCAACCACTAAATGCTTCGGGTACTTATACATTTTCTTTACCCGATGCGCACACCTATATTTTAAAATGTGAGCCAAGCGCAAGTACTTTGCTTATAACCTATGCACCAAGCCAGATCAGTTGGAAAACCGCCACTGTTGTAACTCACGGTTGCGTTAATGGTACTACTCAAAACATAAGCGTTATTCCACTTACAAATATTGGAACTGGCCTGGGTATACTATCAGGAAAGATCACTGAAGGTCAGAATTACGGTGGTAAAGGCGCTTTTGTTCCCGGAAATCCTATTGGAGGAATTTCGATCAAAGGCGGAAAGAATCCCGGTGGCGGAATATCTGCACAAACAAAAACAGACGCAACAGGTGGCTATACATTTTCATCCTTGCCAATGTCTGCTGCCGGAGAAAGCTACTTTATTTTAGTAGATGTGCCTGGTCTTGATACCAATGGTACATATCACAAAGCGCTTACAACAACCTTAACCGCACTTACAGATCTTGATTTTGTGATAGATTCTGCAAAGATCAATCCAACACTTGTTGACGCCACCGTTAAAGAATTAATAATGGATAAGAATATAGTGCGCATATTCCCTAATCCTACCAATGGTGTTTTAAATATTCAGTTTGAATTGGACAAAGCTCAAACCGTTGAGATCATTTTAAATGATATCACAGGTAAGAACATAAAGACCATTGTTCCGGCGCAGCAGTATTTTAGCAGCGATTTTGAATTGAATCTCGATCTGGGGCATAACCATCCCGGAATCTATATGCTCAAGATAAAGATCGGCGAGACCGAACGCGTAAGTAGATTGGTGATAACCGAATAATAGAAATTCTATACAAACTAAAAAGCCAACCCTTAAAAGTTGGCTTTTATTTTTAAATTTGAATGATGCTTTGCCAGAGAAATATAAAAGGTCTCGTTTTCGTTATATCGCTTATTGTTGTTCTATGCGCGCAAGCTCAAACGTACAATTTCAGGAATTATAATACCGAACACGGTTTGCCACAATCGCAGGTGCTTTCGATGTACCAGGATACTAAGGGATTTGTTTGGTTTGGAACAAATAGCGGAGGTGTTGGAAAATACGACGGTAATAAATTTGCAAAATTAACCAAAAATGATGGCCTGATAGATGATGTTGTTTTTTCGATAACAGAAAATAACAAAGGTGAATTATTGTTTGGTACCAGCAAAGGCTTAAGTGTTTACGATCAGTTTCAATTTAAGAATTATTCAGAAAAAGAAGGTTTAAAGAATGCATGGATCTATAAACTACTTTCGATCGGACCAAAAACATGGATAGGCACTCAAAAAGGCGTTTTTGTTTTTGAGGCAGGAAAAATAACAGCGTTCGAAAAGAATGACATCCTTAATACCAGTTCTGTTTATTCGATGTTCGTTGATAAGGACCAAAACATTTGGTTCGGAACTTTGCAAAATGGTGTCATCCGTTACTCCTCTTCTAATGGTGAGTTCAAGCAATTCAATTCAACGAATGGAATAATGAGTGATTTTATTTTCTCTATAGCGCAAGATGACGATGGCACCATGCTTATTGGAACATCAACCGGTTTGAATACGATCGACAAAAACCTAAATGTAAAAGCGGTTGATGAGATAAAAGGTAACGGTAACATTTCCTACAGCAGCATCTTAAAATTAGATAAAGGACTGTTCTATTTCGGAACATATGCGGAAGGCTTGTTCTCGTATGACTTTAAAACAGCCAAGCCAAAAAATTCTTACGGCCTCACCAATGGTCTTACTTATAATTCGATCATGTGTTTGATGAAAGACCGTGAAGGAAATATCTGGATAGGAACAAACGGAAGCGGTGTTTATAAATTTTTCAATAACCGCTTTGTATATTACACAAAGAATAATGGCTTACTAGATAATTATATCAATGCCGTAGCTGAAGATGCCAACGGGATCATTTGGGCGGGATGTAGTAACAATGGTGTTGCTAAGATCGAGAACGGAAAAGTTACAACGTATAAAACCGACTTCAAAGGGAAAAAATATCTTCCCGATAATAGCATTTATACTATACTTCCATTGAAAGACGGAAGTGTTCTATTTGGAACCGGCGAAGGTATTTGTAAATACAAGGATGGCGATTTTACCACAGTAGAAGATCCTGTTATACGAAAACAATACATCAACTCACTTTACGAGGATAGTAAAGGGCGGATCTGGATAGGCACCAACAACGGTGTGTTCAAAATGGAAAATGGGATCGTTTCGGAAGAAAAGGAAGTGAACAAACTAAAAGAGGAAGGGATCTTATTTAAAATATTCTTTGCGGTAGAGGACAAGAATGGCAACATGTTATTTGGTTTGGAAAATGGGCTGGTGCAATACAATGGCACTAAGGCAACGTTATTGAAGGGTATAAACAAGTCTGTTTACACAAGGATCACCTGCGCTGCTCTGGATGAAAAAAAGAACATATGGTTAGGTACTTCTGATGGACTATATCTTTATAATTACAAATCTTATACCCAGATCCTGAAAAAACAAGGGTACATCAACTTCCTTCAAATGAATGATAAGAACAACCTTTACATCGGCTCAAATAACGGTATGGATGTATTGAACGTGAAAGATTTTTACAACAACAACATTCATGTGAATCATTTCGGAAAAGACGATGGCTTGTTGAGTTTAGAATCGAACGCTAATGCAAACGCACTTACAAAAGATGGCAGAGTGCTTGTTGGCACTGTAAGCGGACTTGAGATCTATGATCCAACACTGGAGGTGATCAACAAAAAAGAAGCCAGTTTAAATATAACAGACCTTAAACTTTTCTTTGGACAAGAAGATATCGCACAATATGCCAATGCGATCGATTCGCTAAGCACTTTACCAAAGGATCTTGTTTTGCCATCGTCAAAGAACAACCTCACGTTCAAATATATTGGTATCAGTTTGATCGCGCCCGAAAAAGTAATGTATCAATATAAGTTGGAAGGTTTGGATAAGGATTGGACACCAGAGATCTCAAAAACAGAGGTCACCTACCCTTCTCTTCCTCCCGGCACTTATACCTTCATGGTACGTTCAAAAAACAATGATGGTGTTTGGAACGCTTCTCCCGCCAAATTCACTTTCGAGATCCTGCCGCCATGGTATCAAACCTGGTGGTTCTATACATTGTGTGTGATCGCCGTTGGTGCCGGAATTTTTGCGTACAACACCATCAAAACAAAAAAACTGGTTGCTGATAAAGCAAAATTAGAGAAGCAAGTTGACGAACGCACCAAAGAAGTAGTGAAACAAAAAGAAGAGATCCAGAATAAGAATAATGAGATCACAGATAGTATCAAGTACGCGAAAAACATCCAGGAAGCTTTGTTGCCATCTCTTAAAAAAACGGAACAAGCGCTTGACGATTGCTTTATCCTTTATCTGCCAAAAGATATTGTGAGTGGGGATTTCTTCTGGCATTCTGATCACAACAGCACGCAATTTATTGCTGCGGCCGATTGTACAGGACATGGAGTTCCCGGGGCATTCATGAGTATTGTAGGAAATAATTTATTGAACGAGATCATCAATCAACGAAATATTTCTTCACCGGGCAGCATACTTTTAGAATTACATAAAGGTGTAAAAGAAGCCTTGAATCAAAGTCGCGCTGATAATGAAAGACGAGATGGTATGGATATTGCCCTTTGCGCGATCCGCAAAAAGAGAGGTACTGTGGAATATGCCGGTGCCAATCGTCCACTATGGATCTACCGCAAAGAGAAAGGCGAAATGGAGATAATCAAACCAAATAAATTTGCTATCGGTGGATTAGAATTTGAAGAGAAACGCGAATACATGAATCACACCATTGAAGTAAAACCAGGTGATATCATTTATATATTCAGTGACGGTTTTGCCGATCAGTTTGGTGGGCCAAAAGGAAAAAAGTTCATGCTCTCTAACATGCAAAAATTATTGCTCGGCAATATCAACCAACCAATGGACGTTCAAAAAACAAATATTTCCAATGCCTTTAAAGATTGGAAAGATTCGCTTGAACAAATTGATGATGTGTTGGTGATAGGGATCAGGATATAATTGCAGATCACAAATTACAATCTGCAATTTGTGATCTGCGATCTCTAATTATTCAGATAATACAAGCTTGATCATTGCCTCGCCTGTATTCAATCTCACTTTTACAAAATAAACGCCACGGTTAAGTGTTGCTACATTAATGCTCGCTTTAAATTCACTTTGTACTGCTTCGTAATTTTGAGTTAGTACTTTTTTGCCTAGTATATCATAAAGCTCTAAAGAAATATTCGACTCTCCTTTTGCATCCATTTTAATATACACAAGATCAGTAGCAGGATTTGGATAAACTGTAATTCGCTCGCCGCCAAGTTTCACTTCTTTTATTCCTGTATAATAAATTGGGTACACATAATCAGAATCGACCACAAAATCAAGATCGGTATACATGGTTGTTGCGGTAACTATTGCCGAATGATGCGTTCCGTTTGTGTCAATTCCCGGAATATCTACAAATATGAAATAACTTTCCCCTATGCCCGACAGAGGCAACGAGGTAAATGTATACCCACCCGATGCATCGGTTCTAGCCTGTCCCATAATTCCACCTCCCGGATTTTTTCCACCTTTAATAGAAATTCCTCCTATTGGATTGCCGGGTGTTATATTTCCTTTATTACCATAACCTTGTCCTTCGATTATTTTTCCTGAAAGAACTCCCGG
>CAYYUS010000250.1:0-4837 GCA_964474925.1 uncultured Akkermansia sp.
GGTGAAGGATTTGGCTATTTAAAAACAGCTGAAGGCACAAATGAACATATACCTCACATAGGCTCAGTTATAATTGAAGATAATGTGCATATATTTCCTTTTTCAAATATTGATAGAGGAACGTTAGGGAAAACTTTGATAAAATCAGGGACGGTGGTAGATCACTATGTACATATTGGTCACAATACAACTACTGGCAATAATAATATTATTGCTGCTGGGACTATTCTAGCTGGGGGTTCTAAAATTGAAGATAACTGTTTTATTGGCGTACGGACTCTTTTAAAAGAAAAATGTAAGATAGGATCCAACGTCTTAACTGGTATGGGGTCCGTTATCACAAAAGATATACCTAACAACGAAACTTGGGCCGGAGTACCGGCCATGCCAATTGATGAATTAGTAAAATTGAACGATAAACTCAAAAAATTAAAAAATTAAATTGGAAAACTATATACGCTTATTTAACTACTAGTTATGTGCGGTATTTTTGGTTTAATAGCTAAGCAAGGCTCATCACTTGATGAGTCCTTCTTAAAAAAAGCAACGTTTGAAATCGCTAGTATTTCAATCGCAAGAGGTCAAGATTCTTCCGGAATACTTTTCAAAAATTATAATGAAAAACAGCTCCATCTAATTAAAGGCGATTTACCAATTAAAAACCTACTTAGAAAATCTGAGTATAAGGATAAACTTAAAGCACAACTTGAAAGTTACAGAAAAGGTAACTCATTTCAGGCTATAGGTCATGCTCGTTTAGTGACAAATGGCTCGCAACTAAAAGACGTAAATAATCAGCCTGTAATAAAGGATTCCATAATAGGCATTCATAATGGAATCGTGGTAAACGATTTGCAATTATGGAGGGAAAATCCAGATCTCTTACGTGAGTACGATATTGACACTGAAATAATTCTAAGCTTCATCCAAAAAAAACTTAATTCCAATGTAAGCTTGCCGATCGCCTTAATAAATACGCTAGAAATTATTGAAGGGACGGCCGCCTGTGCATTAATTTTTGATGATAGAAATGAGTTATCGCTGTTCACTAATAATGGTTCATTGTATTATATTTTGAGTAACTCATTCTTGATTTTTGCATCTGAAGAATTTTTCCTTAAAGATCTTTCGAGCAAACTCAACTTAAAGCTTCCAATAATTCCTATAAAACCTTTTCAAGGTATTCTATTAAACACCGAAACCTTTGATTTACTTGAATTCAACAAAGATCCAAAATCCTGTGAAAACTATAAACCATCGGTACATAGAAAATTTGGACTTCAAAAAATACTTTTAAAAGGAGAGTTTGACAAAGAAATAGTAATAGACCCAATAGATTTCATTGATCGAACAAAGGAATCTCATTTATTAAAAATTCTAGAAAACAATATCACATCCATAAGTAAATTAAAACGTTGTACAAAATGTATATTGCCTCAAACATTTCCCTTTATTGAATTTGATGAAAAAGGAGAATGTAACTATTGTAAAAATCATAAACCCCAAAAACAAATACAAAATTTTTATACATTAAAGGAGCTTATTAAACCATATAAAAACAAGGATGGTCGTCCGGATTGCATTGTGCCTTTTAGTGGGGGGCGAGATAGCACTTATTCTTTACATATTGTTAAAAAAGAACTAGGATTAAACCCAATTGCTTTTACATATGACTGGGGGATGGTTACCGATCTGGCAAGACGAAATATTGCCAGAGTATGTGGCAAACTTGGGGTTGAAAATATCGTGGTTTCGGCTGATATAAAATGGAAGCGAGAAAATATTCGAAAAAACATTGAAGCTTGGTTAAAACATCCTGATTTAGGAATGATTCCTTTATTCATGGCCGGAGATAAATACTTTTTTCACTATTGTAATCAAGTAAAAAAACAAACAGGGATCGATTTAAATATCTGGGGTATAAATAATTTAGAGAATACTAATTTTAAAACCGGATTTGCAGGATTGCCACCTCAATTTGACAAAAAAAGAATTTATTCCTTGAGCATTGTTAACCAATTAAAATTATTTGGTTTTGTGGGAAAGAATTTAATTAAAAGTCCAGGGTATATCAACCAGTCCATATTTGATAGTCTGGGCTCTTTTGCCGTCCGTTATCTTTCACCCAAAAAAGACTATTTCCATTTATTTGATTACTATAAGTGGGACGAGAACGAAATGGAACAATTAATAAAAAATGAATATCATTGGGAAAAAGCTATTGATACGGATTCTACATGGCGAATTGGAGATGGAACAGCTAGCTTCTATAATTATATTTATTATACCGTTGCAGGTTTTACAGAAAATGACACTTTTAGAAGTAATCAAATCAGAGAGGGCATGATCACAAGAGAAGAAGCCTTGATTAAGACAAATAAAGAAAATGAAGTGCGTTATGAAACTATGAGGTGGTATTTAGATATTGTAGGGGTTGATTTTACAAAAGCCATAACAGTCATTAATAAAATACCAAAATTGTATAATAGAAATTGATAATTAAAAAACACATATTCATTGGTTATATTTTAACAATCATACTTTTAATTCTTTTACCAATAAATAATAAAGAATCTAAAATAAATCACATATTTATTTTAAAATTACGACTTGATTACATTTTCCATGTTCTTTTGTTTTTACCCTGGATGTTTTTAAAACCCAAAAGATCTTTTCAACCAACCACGATAAGGTGGCTGGTAATTGGTTTGGTGTTTGCTGCTTCCGCAGAAGGAATACATTACCTTATACCCTACCGTACATTTAACATCAACGACTTAATTGCAAATAGTTTTGGCATATTGGCGAGTACCTTGATTTTATTATTACCTTTAAACAAACAAGATGCCTGAAATAGAACCGCCTTTTCAAAATCAACAACCGGAATCTTTTTTACATGTTCTAAAAACTGATAGCGCTAGTGGTGTTTTGAAACAATTACTCATAGAAAGAGCTGGAGAAAAGGCCTACAAATACTTTAATTATTTTATTGATACTGAATCTCCTGAAACACTCATTGTAAGCACCACCAACGAATTCAACATCCTTAATCATTCCGCTAAAGTAAATGCCATCCTCAATTTAAGCAAAGTCAACAATTTTCGTTACATCAATAAATTCTTTGAAAAAGTCAATAACAAACTCAACAATGGCGATCACTTCATTGTTTGTTGTGAAACACTTACCGCCCGTAAAAAAAGACATCGTCTTGGAATCATACCAGTTGTGAGAAATCTTTGGTTTGGCATGGAGTTTATTTTTCTAAGGGTATTTCCTAAAGTTTGGGGCCTTAAAAAAATTTATTTCTTAGTAACTCGTGGTCGCAACCGCTTGCTATCCAAGGCAGAAGTAATGGGGCGTTTAGTGAGCTGCGGTTTTCAAATAGAAGCCAGCGAGGCCTTTAATGGTTTAACTTATATTGTTACTAAAAAAATAAAAGAACCTGCTTTTAATTTGAACGCAAGTTATGGTCCTCTTTTTAAAATGAAACGCATGGGCAAAGGCGGTAAAATTATTGGGGTATATAAATTCCGCACCATGCACCCTTACGCTGAATACTTGCAGGATTATGTATTAAAACTGAATGGTTATGCCGAAAGCGGGAAGCCTAAAGACGATTTTCGCTTAACCCCTTGGGGAAGATTGATGCGCCGTTATTGGTTGGATGAATTACCTCAATTAATTAATGTATGTAAAGGCGAACTCAAAATCGTTGGCGTACGCCCTATTTCCGAACGTTATTTTGAGGATATTCCAATAGACCTCCAACAACTCCGCATCCAATTCAAACCTGGCTGCATTCCTCCCTACGTAGCCCTCGATCGCAAAAGCAACGTTGAATCCGTCTTGCAATCAGAAAGGGAATATCTTGAAGAAAAGGTTCGCAGACCTTATACAACAGATGCCCGTTATTTCTTGAGGGCCATTTTTAATATTATTTTTAAAAGAAAACGCAGTTCTTAAACCTGGCTTCCGATGCCCCAAAAGCTCCTAATTTATTCAAGCTCCATCATCGATCTACAACCTTTTCCCGTTATCTAATCGTCTAAATCACCTAATTATTTTGCCTTTTCACTTAAATTAACTACATTTATCAGCTTAAAATATAGCTACTTACATTACATGAGTAAACTAAAGATATCTAACTTTTTACGAATCATTCTTGCTTGCATTTTTTTGCAGTCTTGCGCCAATAAAAAAAAGATAGTCTATTTTCAGGGCAGCTTAGCTACGAATGAAACGAATAAAAGTTATTCTCCTTTATTGCGTGCAGACGATCTACTTTCCATAACCGTCATGGGCTTGGATGAAACGGCTATCAAACCATTTAATTTACCGGTTAGTAACATGAATAACCTTGCCGGTAGTTACACGCAAGGCAGCCCAACACCTCCGGGTTATTTGATCGATACTGAAGGTCATATTGACTTTCCGGTAATTGGCAAAATAAAATTAGCCGGTTTAACACGCAGTGCGGCCATTGATAGCATAAAAACTAAACTCAAAACTTATTTAAGCAATCCAACAGTGATCTTGCGCATTCTCAATTACAAAATTACTGTCTTAGGCGATGTCAAAAATCCGGGTACTTTTACCATCCCCAACGAACGCATTACTTTACCCGAAGCCATTGGCATTGCTGGCGATTTACAAATTACAGGTAAACGCAAAAACGTGATGGTGATACGGGATGTGGAAGGCAAAAAAACGGAAACAATGGTGGATTTAACCAATAAAAGTTTGTTTAGTTCCCCCGTATTTTATCTGCAACAAAATGATGTGGTATATGTAGAGCCTAATAGAGCAAAAATCAACTCTGCTGCATTAAATACGGCAA
>CAYYUS010000251.1:0-4830 GCA_964474925.1 uncultured Akkermansia sp.
CGCGACGGCGAGTGAGGTTTCAAAAAAAATTCGACCCGAACTCGCCGGCACGCCCTAATAATAAAAAACTGTATCTTTAACCTATGAACGTTACTATCATACAAACCCATTTGCATTGGGAAGATGTGGAAATGAATATCCAGCATTTCGAGAAACTGATCTCTTCTATTCCTACAAAAACTGATCTTATCATTTTACCCGAAATGTTCACCACCGGTTTTACCATGAAGCCCGAAAAAAATGCGGAAGATCATTTAGGAATGGGCTTTGAGTTCATGCAAAAAATGGCGCACGAAAAAAACGCTGTCATTACAGGAAGCATCTCTACAAAAGAAGATAATAACTATTATAACCGTTTATATTGGGTTGAACCCAATGGAAAATTTGATTCGTACGATAAACGTCATTTATTTAGAATGGCCAAAGAAGATGAATTTTATACCGCGGGCAAAAAAAAGATCATCAAAAAAATAAACGATTGGAAAATTTGTCCACTTGTATGTTATGATCTGCGTTTTCCTGTTTGGAGTCGTAACAAATTCAAGAACGGACAATGGGATCACGATGTTTTAATTTACGTCGCTAACTGGCCCGAAGTTCGAAATTACCCTTGGAAACAATTATTAATTGCTCGCGCCATAGAAAATCAATGTTATGTTATTGGTGTAAATCGTATTGGAAAAGACGGTAACGATTTTGCACATTCGGGCGATAGTATGGTCGTTAATCCAAGAGGAGAGATCATTAGTCACACAAAAGCCAATGAAGAAAGCATTGAGACCATCAAGCTCGACATTGACTATTTAGACGATTTTCGTAAGGCATTTCCGGTAGGATTAGATGCAGATGATTTCGACATACAATAAGTGAAACGTATTTTAGATACTGAACGACTATTTCTTCGTGAATTTATTATTGACGATGCACAATTGCTCATTGATCTGAACTCTAATTTAAATGTTACAAGATACACAGGAGACGGGCCCGTTGAAAGCCTTGCAAAAGCAAAAGAAATTCTAGAAGCCATCATTTTTCCTCAATACAAAAACAAAATGGGACGTTGGGCTGTTCATTTAAAGTCGAGCAACGAATTTATTGGTTGGTGTGGATTAAAATTTATTGAAGAATTAAACGAGATCGATCTAGGCTACCGATTTTTTGAGAAGCATTGGGGCAAAGGTTACGCCACCGAATCGGCTGAAGCTGTATTAAACTATGGATTTAATACCCTCGGTTTACAAGAAGTAGTTGCCAGAGCTGCCATTGATAATACAAATTCGGTGAAAGTGCTAGAGAAAGTAGGGATGAAATTTGAAAAAGAAGCCGTTGAGCATGATGATAGGATCTACAAATATCGATTAAGCGCTGACCAATACCAGTCACAATTTTAACCTAAAATCCCCTTTGCCAATCCCTATATTCCCTTATCTTTGTGAGGCAAAATTTTATGGAATACCACTTTAAGGACATAGAACAAAAATGGCAGGCTTTTTGGGCTGCGAATAAAACATTCAAAGCCGAAGATTCTTCAGCCAAACCAAAATATTATGTGTTGGATATGTTCCCCTATCCTTCAGGTGCCGGTTTACATGTTGGTCATCCTTTAGGTTATATTGCTTCTGATATTGTTGCGCGCTATAAACGCCACAAAGGTTTTAATGTATTGCACCCAATGGGTTATGATAGTTTTGGTTTACCCGCTGAGCAATACGCTATTCAAACTGGGCAACATCCTGCAATTACAACGGAGCAAAATATTAATCGTTACCGCGAGCAATTAGATAAAATTGGTTTTTCGTTTGATTGGGAAAGAGAAGTGAGAACTTCTGATCCCGCTTATTACAAATGGACCCAATGGATATTCATTGAAATATTTAATAGTTGGTATAATAGAACATCTAACAAAACCGAAAAAATTGATTCACTTATTTCTGAATTTGAAAAAAATGGAAATTCAAACGTGAACGCGGTGTGCGATGACAATGTAAAACAATTTTCGGCTGCTGAATGGAAAGCATTTTCTGAAAAACAAAAAAGCGATGTGCTGATGGCTTATCGCATTGCGTATTTGGGAGAAGCGTATGTGAATTGGTGTCCTGCTTTAGGAACTGTTTTAGCAAACGACGAAGTAAAAGATGGCGTGAGCGAACGTGGCGGACATCCTGTAGAGCGTAAATTAATGAAACAATGGAGCATGCGCATTACAGCCTACGCCCAACGTTTGTTAGATGGCTTAGATACATTGGATTGGACAGAGAGTTTAAAAGAAACGCAACGTAATTGGATAGGAAAAAGCGAAGGAACAAGTCTCAAGTTTCAAATTCAAAATTCAAAAGAGAGCATTGAGGTTTTTACAACACGCCCCGATACCATCTTCGGTGTTTCATTTGTTACATTGGCACCCGAGCATGAATTGGTTGCGCAATTAACTACACCTGAACAAAAAGCAGCTGTAGAAGATTACGTTACAAAAGCAAAGAACAGAAGCGAACGCGAACGCCAAGCCGATGTAAATAAAGTTACAGGGGTTCCCACAGGATCGTTTGTTGAGCATCCATTCACCGGAAAATTAATTCCTATTTGGGTGGGCGATTATGTATTGGCAGGTTATGGCACGGGCGCTGTAATGGCAGTTCCTGCGCATGATGAACGCGATTTTAAATTTGCAAAACATTTTGGTTTGCCTTTGCCGCAAGTAATTACACCAAGCAAAGAACACGACTTAGAAAAAGAAGCCTGGGGAGAAAAAGAAGGAAAATTAATTAACTCCGATTTCTTGAATGGGCTTGATGTAAAAGATGCCATTAAAAAAGCTATTACAGAAATTGAAAACAAGAATATTGGAAAAGGAAAAATAAATTTCCGTTTACGTGATGCTGTTTTTGGTCGCCAACGTTATTGGGGAGAACCAATTCCGATCTATTACAAGAACGATATTCCTTACGCGCTTTCTGAAAATGAATTACCATTAGTACTTCCGGAAGTAGATAAATATTTACCTACCGAAGATGGCGAACCTCCTTTAGCACGTGCTAATAATTGGAAATACAAAAACGAATTTGCTTACGAACACAGCACCATGCCGGGTTGGGCAGGAAGCTCTTGGTATTTTTTGC
Organism: uncultured Akkermansia sp.; assembly: GCA_964474925.1. GTDB lineage: Bacteria > Bacteroidota > Bacteroidia > B-17B0 > Aurantibacillaceae > Aurantibacillus. The sequence goes on from CAYYUS010000251.1 coordinate 3,117, forward strand.
GCTACATGGATGCAAAAAACAAAACCGGTATTGCCGACAAAAAATTATTAGACTACTGGAAAAATGTTGACCTCTATATTGGTGGAAGCGAACATGGCACGGGGCATTTATTGTACGTGCGCTTTTGGACCAAAGTTTTAAAAGACCTTGGTTACATTAACATTGAAGAACCTGCGCAGAAGTTGATTAATCAGGGGATGATACAGGGGGTTAGTGAGAGAATATTAATGGCAACTGATAAAACTGTAGTATCTCATTTTAATGAATATTTTAAAAACCAATTACCAGAAGTTAACAATGGTCCTCTATTTATCACAACAGAACTTGTAAACAAGCCGAAAAACATTTTTGCTGGTCTAATAAGAGAAGTAGAAGATATTGATTTTGACGATAAGTTTAAAGGTAAATTCACTTTTAAGAATGTGCCAATTGATTTAGCTGATAAAAGAATGTCAGATCTGGATCAAGTTTCAGTTCACATTCCCGAATATATTAAAACTTCTCCTGAGTTAAAGGAAGCTTTAATACTTACGCGTGGTGGTTATTGGAAAGGAAGTGATTTTACAAAAATTGTAGATGGTAATGACAAGTTGATTACTATTCCTGCAGTTGAAAAAATGTCTAAATCGAAATACAACGTTGTAACGCCTGATGACATCTGCGAAAAATTCGGCGCAGACACTCTTCGTCTTTATGAAATGTTCTTGGGTCCTTTAGAGCAAAGCAAACCATGGAATACCAATGGGATTACCGGCGTTTCAGGATTTTTGAAAAAGCTTTGGCGTTTGTGTGTAAATGGAATAAGCGAAGATGCGCCAACAAAAGCCGAATTAAAAACATTGCACGCTACCATTAAAAAAATTACTGAAGACATTGATCGTTTTTCGTTCAACACTTCGGTAAGTAATTTTATGATCTGCGTTAATGAGTTAACCGATCTTAAATGTAATAAGCGTTCGGTATTAGAACCGTTAATTATTTTAATTTCTCCTTATGCGCCGCATATTACTGAAGAGTTGTGGAGTATTTTAGGACATAAACAAAGTATTGCTTTCGAAAAATTTCCTGAATTTAATCCTGCGTTCTTGGTAGAAGACAATTTCAATTACCCTGTGTCCTTCAATGGCAAAATGCGTTTCAATATTGAATTACCAACTACGCTTTCTCCCGCCGAAATTGAGAAAATTGTTTTAGAGCACGAGAATTCGCAAAAATATTTGGAAGGAAAAACACCTAAGAAAGTGATCGTTGTTCCTAAGAAGATCGTGAATATTGTTGTGTAATAAGACAAAAGCGCTTTTTCTTTCGATAAACGCCATCGTATTCTTCTCCCTAAACGCTTTCCATTTCATAAAATATTGAGTACATTGAGGCCGCACTATTGGCACTATGTTCTCCAAGTTACTCAATATCGGTACTCGCCCTCAGTTGGACTTTCATCAAAAAAGAGAGATCAAGATCTTAAATCTCTTAGCGCTTGTTATCGTATTTGGTTTACTTATTGGCTCCACTAATATTTTCTTTCTTGGCGAAGCTTATCCTGCCATAGCTGAATTTATCATCGGGCTCAGCGCTTTTTTTGTGATCTTTTTAAATTGGAAACAAAAAAAAATTACACTTGGAAATTATTAGTCGAACCGATGGCCAATGCTGAAGATGAACTGCACAAAACCTGGTCTGCGGTAAGCCATCTCAATTCTGTCGTTAATTGTGA
>CAYYUS010000252.1:0-4819 GCA_964474925.1 uncultured Akkermansia sp.
AACAGCACTAAGATCTCTGAGGCCTTTTAGCAAAATTCGATTTTCACATTTTTTACCTTCCTAATTTTCAAATTCCTGTGATATCGTTTTATTAGAAAAAACATAATCGCTAATTTTGCGATAATTCATGAGTTTACGGTTATTGATATTATTCTTGTTCTTCGTTTCAACACATTTGTTGAACGCGCAAGATTCAAAAACCGGCAATTGGTTCATTTATTTTGGGAATCAGGCTATTAATAAAAAGTGGAACTGGCACAACGAAGTACAATACCGCAATTATAATTTTGCAGGCGATCTGCAGCAATTAATGTTACGCACAGGTATTGGCTATAACCTTACCGAAAAAAATAACAATGTGTTGTTGGGATACGGATATATCCGTTCAGAGAATTATGTGGGCGATACCGACATAAAATTAACAAACGAGGAGCATAGAATTTTTGAACAATACATCAATAGACACCAACTAGGTCGCGTATTTTTTCAACACAGATTTAGAATTGAAGAGCGATTTCTAAAAAATAAATTTGAAATACGCGGACGGTATTTCTTAGGCATTAATATTCCCATTAATAAAAGCAATTTAGATAAAGGAGCTATCTATGCTTCGCTTTACAACGAAACATTCTTAAATTTTCAAAATAATGTGTTTGATAGAAATCGCGCCTACGCAGCACTTGGTTATGTATTGCATAAAAATTTAAAGATTGAAATAGGTTTTATGGCACAAACATTAAAAAGCACCAATAGAAATCAATTTCAAATTGTGCTATTCAATAATTTTCCATTTAGAAACGATTGAAGATAAGGTGTTGCCATTTATCAAAGTCCATTCTTTATGGCTTCGACTTATATGATGTTTTAAGTAGGCTTAATTACCGACTCAAACAATTCCAAATATTTCTGCTTGTGAGCAATCACCGAATATTTTTCTTCAACACGCATTCTTCCTTTTTTTCCTAAGACCTCACGTTTACTTTTATCATTGATCAATTCCTCTAAAGCATTCATCCATTCTTCTTTGGTATTTGCGATGATCGCACATCCATTCTCTGCAATTTCAGTATTCACTCCTACTCCACTCATCACCACCGGAACTTCGCAACTCATGTAGGTTAATGCTTTTAATCCGCATTTTCCCTTGGCCCATTCATCGTTTGGCAATGGCATAAGGCCAATATCAAAACTGTTGAGTTCATTTACTTCTGTTTCTAAATTCCAAGCAACTCCCTTTATTCCTAATTCTTCATTCCTGTAATTCGCATCTCCCACTATTTTAAATTGTAATTTTCCTGGGTGTTTTTTATTGAGTTCTTTTAAAACAGAAACTATCTCTTCAAAATGCTTGATGGTGCTAAAACTTCCACTCCAACCGATGGTGATCTTTTCTTTATTCCTTAATTCGGGCTTTGGAATGTGGAATGAAGTATCAACTGTTGTTGGGATCACTTCAACTCTTCCTTTTGAAAATTCTTTTGCTTTATCTGCTAAATATGTATTTCCGGCAATTACCACATTGGCAAAAGAAACATTCGCATTAAATTTCTTGGGGTCTTTTACCCACTCCCATTTTTTGTTTCCCGGGCTCGTATCCGCCATCCAAATGGCATCATCAAAATCAAAGATCACTTTTTTACCACTCTTGAACGCTAGCATTTCAAATTGCGAGGTTCCAAAAAAACTGGCTTCACGCTGAATGAAAATAATATCGAAGTCACTATAACGACTCACGTCTTTTTTCCGCTGCAAATGTCCCTTTAAAAGGATCATTACTTTTTTAAAAAAACTTCCCTTGCCATAAAACACAGCATCGTCTTTTTCATTCAGCAAGGGCGACCAAGTAAATTCAAACCCATGCTGTTGCAAATACGGTAAATATTGTTCAAACCTATATCGCTGACTAGGCGAACGATTGGGACGGTGGGCAACTAATATTAATACTCTTGGCATTGCCTATAAAGATACGAATTTGAAGTCGATTCTTTGAATTCTTAATGATCGAGCGGGACAAAATGTCCCGTCCAACAATGCTACCCAATCTATCTCCTGTTGGGCGGGACATTTTGTCCCGCAATTGTGCAAGAATAATACGCAGAAAACACCTATATTTATCGTATGAATTCCGCCCTGCGTTTTGCCTTCATTTTTACTTTTTTCCTTGTTGCACAATTCACCTATTCGCAAGTAAAAGATTCTATTTATTTAATGAACGGAAATGTGTTTGGCGAAATGGTGATTGATAGTTCATTGGGTGCTGTTACCGTTAATGATCCCAAAAAGCCAGGCAAACGTTTACATTATGAATTAGATCAATTGTATAAAATACGATATGCAAGCGGGCGTGAACATTATTATTACTCTCAAGATTCTTCAAAATTCAATTGGTTCACACGCGAAGAAATGGGCTTGTTCATTAAAGGTGAAAATGATAGTCGCCGTTTTTTTAAACCAAAAGCATGTGGTATTGCCGCAGGAATTTTTGGATTTGTTGGCGGCATGAGCGGAACATTTTGGGGACCAATTCTTCCTTACGGTTATATGGCGTTTAGTGGGATCACGAAAATTAAAATAAAACATAAAACGGTGAGCGATCCGCGTTTTTTGGATTACGACGCGTACATTTTAGGATACGAAAGAACGGCCCGACAAAAACGCAAGATCTGGTCGGTTATTGGAGGAAGTATTGGTTTAGTGGCCGGATATGGTTTTTACGCCGTGTTTCATGACAAATATCCTGAAAGCGCCCCAAGTTTTTTACAGATCAAATTATGATACAACAAAAAATTATTTTATTAGGAAGTGGCGAGTTAGGCAAAGAACTCGTGATTGCTTTACAACGTTTAGGGCAATATGTGATTGCCGTTGATAGTTACGAAGGCGCTCCCGCTATGCAAGTAGCTCACGAATTTGAAGTGATAAATATGTTGGATGGAACTGCGCTAGATGCTGTAGTTGCAAAACACAAACCAAGCATTATCATTCCCGAAATTGAAGCTATTCGCACCGAGCGATTTTACGATTACGAAAAACAAGGAATAACCGTTGTGCCAAGTGCAAAGGCTGCCAATTTTACCATGAATAGAAAAGCTATTCGCGACCTAGCTGCAAAAGAATTAGGAGTAAAAACAGCGAATTATTTATACGCAACTACTTTAGAAGAATTTACGCGCAATGTAAAAACCATTGGTATTCCTTGCGTTGTAAAACCATTAATGAGCAGTAGCGGCAAAGGACAAAGTGTTGTAAAAACAGAAGCGGATATTGAAAAAAGCTGGAACTACGCTATGGAAGGTTCGCGCGGTGATTATAAAGAAGTGATCATTGAAGAGTTCATTAAATTTAATTCGGAAATAACTTTATTAACTGTTACGCAAAAAAACGGACCAACATTATTTTGTCCACCAATTGGGCACAGGCAAGAGCGTGGCGATTACCAAGAGAGTTGGCAGCCTTGCGCCATTTCGGAAACAGACTTAAGAGCAGCTGAACAAATGGCCGAAAAAGTTACCAAAGCATTAAGCGGTTCGGGACTTTGGGGTGTTGAATTTTTCTTGACAGATAAAGGTGTTTATTTTTCGGAGCTTTCTCCAAGGCCTCACGATACCGGTATGGTAACCTTAGCGGGCACGCAAAATTTTAGCGAGTTTGAATTGCATGCGCGTGCTGTGTTAGGCTTGCCAATTCCAAATATTACGTTAGAGCGTAAAGGTGCTTCGGCTGTAGTATTAGCAGATAGAGAAGGAAAAGTAAAACAATACGAAGGCGTGAATGATGTTTTACATACAAACCAAAGCGATATCCGCATTTTCAATAAACCAACAACACGTCCTTACCGAAGAATGGCGGTTGTACTAACTTACGATAACTTAACTTCAGATGTGAATGTTGTAAAACAAAAAGCCATCGACCTCAGCAAAAAAATAAAATTAAACTACGGTAATTGAAAAAACTATTTTTAATAGGGTGTTTAGCATTTACCTCAGCTTTCTCGCAAAATTTATTTAACGAGAAAACGCAAAATACCATGCTGGGCAAATTAATTACCGGCGATTCGCTCACCTATTACCAATGCAGAGTTGTGGATGCCGATATTCAAGTTACAACAGGCAATCAAAAAATTGAAAGCGAAAAACAACAAATTACTATTACCGAAAAATTTGTGATCGCTTTAAAAAAGAATGAATATTGGATACGATATTATACAAGCGGCTTAACTGTTTTTCCTAACCGAAGATTTTCAGGATTAAAGATCAGGCAAAAAGCCTATTGGAATTTTAGTTTTAGAGTTGAGCGTAAACTCGAAGACAAGGAAGTTGAATTTTTGGCAACTTTGCAAACGGTAGGTAAAGAAACTACAGAGTATGATTTTGCACTGACGAAGCATACAACTAATCAGATCATTATTAAACAAAAAAAGAATTTTGAGCAGTTGTTGATCAAAGAAAAAGTAAGCATTTCTGAGGCACTAAAACTTTAGGTTGTTAGAGGCAGAAACCACGATGCGCTAACGCTTCACAAAGTTCTCACAAAGGTCACAAAGCTGGATGTACTATTCTTTGTGTTCTTCGTGTAAAAACTTTGTGTAGACCGAAGGCCGCTTCGTGGTTTCTGCCTCTAAAAGCGTTACTTCTCCGACTCCCTCTTCTCTCTCTTCTCCTTCTCTACAGCGCTTTCAATTTCAAGAGGCATTTTTTCTGTGGCGTGTTGGATAATAAAAAATAAACTATAAGGTTCTCCCACTTTCAAATTTAATTCCAAGATCTCTAAAGCATTTCCATCTTCATCTAGTCCCGAACTCTTGTTACCAATACCACCA
>CAYYUS010000253.1:0-4817 GCA_964474925.1 uncultured Akkermansia sp.
ACCAATGGCTACATAACCTATGAGCGAACTCAAAAAGCTGCGGATCTCTTTTATGTAAAGGGTAAGCATGTGTTGCAAAAATAAGGGTTATATCTATATTTTAGAGGGTTATTAGAAAAGCTATTAACCATTTTATGAGGAAAAGTGCTAAATTTTAAGGGATTTTTGCTATATTTATATTATGAAGAAAGTATTTCTGATACTCTTTCTTATATCATCCACTTTAATAAAGGCACAGGCTTATAAACCTATTCCTTTGGACACAAATCACTATTGGTCGGAATATTTTACGGGTTGGCAAGGACCACAAGTACTATTTTCTTGTGTTTACAAATACAAAGTAAAAGATACTCTTGTTCAAAGCACCTCTTATAAAAAGATTATTAATCAATCTTTTTCTCCGGCCAATGGCTCGTGCGGATTAAATAATATCCTTTTGCGTCAAGATTCTGTTCAGAGAAAAGTTTTCGTGCTAGTTGGCAATCAGGAATTCATACTTTATAATTTTAATAAGGTTTTAGGTGACACTTTAAAAGTTTGTGACCTTTGGAGTAGTCCAACTATGATTACAAGAACAGTAACTGCAGTTGATTCAGTATTGCTCCTCGACAACAAATACCATAAGCGATTTCAATATTTACCTTCCTCCATTAAATATGTTATTGAAGGGGTTGGAGGAGAATATGGTCTTTTAACACCTTACTTTGCTCCTTTTGAAACTTATAGAGAACTTATTTGCTTAAGCAAAATTAACTCAACTACTACTACTGTATATATGAATTCATATTATACTCAAGCCGGTTGCACACCTTTTATTATGGGAACTCATGTATTTAATAATTCTGGCCGAGCTCAAATATTTCCAAATCCTGTTATTGATAGATTAACCATCACAAATGATCAAAATTATAGTTACAAATTAATTGACGTTCTTGGGAAAAATATTCCTATACCAGGTATTACAAATAATTCTCTCGATCTAAGTCATCTGCCTAAAGGAATATATTTTTTGAGGATTTGCGAAGGGGAAAATTTGATCTCTGTAGAAAAGATCATGAAAGAATAATTCTACTCCCCATCCACCAACTGCAAAGTATCCTGTCCTGTTTTATTATCCAGTATCTCGTAGATCAAATAGGTATGGTAAGCGTTCTTATTAAGCTGATTACTTAAAACTATAATGGTTGTTTTATCTCTTAAACGCCTGTGAAAAGCTGTGCGGTAACCATGCCACCATCCGTTGTGAAATACTTCCTTTTTAGCCGAATCTTTATGATCGCGCATTCGCCAACCAAAACCGTAATTATTCTCTCGTTGCTCTTTACTATAAGGTGCGTAAGCCAAAGCCTGAGTTTCGGGCGATAATATTTTGTTTTGATACATGGCCTCGCTGAACAAAAACAGATCGTAAGGGGTAGAAAAAATACTTTTATCACCCAAAACATAATCGCTGGCGTCGCCCGGCTCAGTTCTCCATTTCAAATTATAGGCCTTTGCAATTCGGTTGGAGTCTATTTCATTAATGGTACAGGTATTCTTCATTCCTAATGGCTCAAACAATTCCTTTTTCAAATAATCTTCGTATGGTGTGCCCGTAACTTTTTCTATAAGTAAAGCCAACAATGCATAATTGGTATTACAATAATTAAATCGCTTATTTGGTTTTAAATACGGCGCCGGAGCCTTAAAGCACATTTGATCGTACACTTGTTGGTTGGTGAATTTACCACCCGATGTTCCTATCTCTGAATTTAAAAAGTAAATATAGTTTGGTAATCCCGAGCGGTGGCATAATAACTGTTTTACGGTAATGCCATTGTAATTAAACCCTGGGAAATACGTTTCAAATGGTTGTTCAATATCTATCAGTTTTCGCTCGTGCAACATTAAAATAGCGGTTGCCGTAATTACTTTTGATACGGAAGCTAATTGAAACATGGTAGAATCGTTGAGATATATTTTATTTTCTCTATCGGCAATACCATAACTTTTTTGTAATACTATTTTTCCGTCGCGCCCAATAAGAACACTACCATTAAAACTATTAAGCCGGTTCCAAACAGTGAACATCGAATCTAAACGCGCTTTAACGCGAGCATCTTTATCCTCCTGCCCGGTTTTTATTTTTGGCTTGTCAATTTTTTTCTCATCGCTAAACGCATCGCTTCCACAACTGATAACAGTTAAAATAAAAATAATTATTAACGATACTTTTTTCAAATTCTTACTTCTTATACTTATTTCTTTTCTTCTTCCTCATCCACTTTATCATAATCCAAGTCATTTCCCCAAAAATCCATTTGCTTTTTTATCCACGCCTTTCTGTTTTGTATATAAGGACCCGCAGGATTTGCCACATATTTTCGTGGGTTTGGCAAAACCGCTGCAATTGCAGCTGCCTGGTCTTTATTTAATTTAATGGCGCTTTTTTTGAACCAATGTTGAGCAGCCGCTTCTGCACCATAAATCCCATCTCCCATTTCAATGCTATTCAAATACACTTCCATAATTCGTTCTTTGCTCCAAAATAATTCTATCAAAAATGTAAAGTATGCTTCAAAACCTTTTCTTATATAACTTCTGCCCGGCCATAAGAACACATTTTTTGCTGTTTGTTGTGTAATGGTACTTCCCCCTCTAATTCGTTTTCCTTTTTCATTTTGCTTCATGGCTTTTTTTATGGCGCCCCAATCAAAACCATCGTGCCTCAAATAATTTTGATCCTCGCTACACACAACCGCCAATTGCAAACGCTCATTGATCTCTTCCAAAGGAACCCAATCATGTTTCAATCGCATATCCTTATCATCACTCTTTTGTTCAATACACCTAATTAACATCAAAGGCGTAAGCGGAACCGGCACAAAACGGAACAAGATCACTGAAACGATGGAGGTAATTAAGAACCAAACCACACACTTCAGAAGAAACTTCCCTATTTTAGCTAAAAATAACACGTAAAAAGGCAAATCTAATTCGTAATTTTGTTTTAAATAGGCATTGAGCCAATACTAATCAACTGCCGAGTCTTAATATCATGCCAAAAAAACTCAGTCTTCTTCTCATTTTTGCCCTTTTTGCCATTGGCGGATTCTATCTTTACAATAAATATAAAGTGGCCCCGAGCGTAGATATTTCTAAACTTTCGCTTAGTACATTAGACGGTCAAGCCTTTGATTTTGCTTCTTTAAAAGGTAAAAAGGTGATCTTAAGTTTTAGCGCTTCTTGGTGTGGTAATTGCATTCGAGAAATGAACGCGATGAAAAAAATCAAAGACACCGAATTGCAGGGAATTGAGGTCGTGATCATTGATGACGAGCCCATGGAAACCGTTATTGGTTTTAAAGAGCGTCGCGAGTATCCTTTCACGTTTTTGAAACTCGATCAATCATTTCCTTCCATTGGAATTCATTCTATCCCGGTAACTTATTTTTACAATGCCAAACAAGAGTTAACCGGTAATGAGGTTGGCGAGATAGATTGGCTGGATCCTTCTACCCGCGAGCATTTCAAGCAAATTCTTAATTAAGTCTTTTTGCCTCGCTATCAACAGCGCTTTATGTAAAACATCTAAAAGCACTTCAAAAAGCAAGCTCCACATTTTTTAACTTCATAGTTTATGAGTGGAAAATTATTTGTAGTGCCAACACCTATTGGCAATTTGGAAGACATGACCATTCGTGCCATTAATACGTTGAAAGAAGTTGATCTTATTTTTGCCGAAGATACACGCAATACCATTTTTTTACTTAAACATTTTAATATTGAAAAACCTGTGCGTTCGTATCATATGCACAATGAGCATAAAATTTTAGAAGAAGCGGTGAAAATGATCACTAATGGACAAAACGTAGCCTTGGTATCAGACGCAGGCACTCCGGGCATAAGCGATCCGGGATTTTTATTGATCAGAGAAAGCATCAAACACGATATTGAAGTTATAACATTACCGGGCCCAACCGCTTTTGTTCCCGCTTTAGTGAGTAGTGGATTCCCTTGTGATACATTTGTGTTTTACGGATTTTTACCGCAAAAAAAAGGACGTCAAACAAAATTAAAACTATTAGCCAATGAAGAACGGACATTTATTTTATATGAATCTCCGTTTAGACTAGTAAAACTTTTAGAGGAATTAAAGGAATATTTGGGCGATGTAAGAAGAGCATGTGTATCGCGCGAAATAAGTAAACTGTATGAAGAAAATAAACGCGGTACGTTTGCCGAACTGATCGCCTATTTTTCGGCAAAGCAAGTAAAAGGCGAAATTGTTGTAACCATAGAAGCTTTAAATAATGGCAAAGAGACGGAAGAATAACAAGAACGATATAGGTTTACCTCCCGGAACATTGGTTTACAATGGGAAAGTTACCGCCGAGCGCGTAAAGATCACATTAATTGAATACAACGAGACCGAGTATTTTGAACGCGAGTTCTACGATCTTTCGGACTGTATGAACCATGTAAAAAACGGCATGGTAAAATGGATGAACGTGGAAGGTATCCATAAAACGGAACTTATTGAAGCCATTGGAAAACATTACGACATTCATGCGCTTACAATGGAAGATCTTGTTCATATTGATCAGCGTTCAAAATTTGAAGAGTACGAACATTATGCTTTAGGTATCATGAAAATGATCACATTTGATGGGCATATTCATGCTGAACAATTATCACTGATATTAGTTGGAGAAACTGTGCTTTCTTTTCAAGAACCTTTTGGCGGGGATGCGTTTGATATCATTAGAACCCGTTTAAGGCAAGCAAAAGGCAGAGTAAGAAAGTTAGGTGCCGATTATTTGTTTTATGCATTGATA
>CAYYUS010000254.1:0-4813 GCA_964474925.1 uncultured Akkermansia sp.
GAGAATGCTAAGCTTACTGTAACTGGTTCGGATGGAAAAGTACATGAGTACTCAACAAACGCCAGTGGTCGCCACGACAATTTACCTTTAACGTTGGATGTAGATTATAAGATCACTGCAGAATTAAATGGAGTTAAGAGTGATGTTGTTTCGGTAAGTACCAAAGGTATAAAACCACCTAAAGTTTTCTCTCAAACATTGTTTGTAGAAAAACCTGTTGTTGCAGCCCAAGGTGAATACAGCTTAGAGGTATTTGTGCGAAACAAGAAAAAGAAACCTATTAAGAATGCCAGTGTTACTTTAGTAGATGCCAATGGTGGTAAATTTGAAGGAACAACAGATGATAATGGAATGTTGAAGAATATCCCAATTGATTCTGACTTCAAATACGAATTGTCGGCTAATATTGATAATAAGGTTTCGGAGAAATTAGCTTTCAATACCAATAAATTAAAACCGAAAAGTGTTATTAAGAAAACATTGGTCATCGATCAAAGCGTAACAGCGGCTGTTGCTGTTGCTGATAATGTGGTGGCAGAAGGAGAATACAAGTTCTTCTTTAAATATGGTCGCACTAGGATCGATGAGAATGAAGAGTCGTGGAAGAATTTTGTGAATAAAGCCGCTGAATTAAGTAAACAAAAAGCGATCACAGTAGATGTATATTCAAGCGCTTCACGTGTTCCAACACGCGCACGCGGAAATAATAAAGGATTAGCTTCGTCGAGAGCCAAGAAAACGGTTGAAAAATTAACTGATGCTATTGTAGCAGCTGGCGGTAATGCTTCTAATATTACGTTTAAACGTCGTTCAAAGGTAAATGGACCGAAATACAACAACGACCCTCGAAAACGCAAGAAATACGAGCCTTACCAGTATGTGAAGGCTAAAGTATTCTAAATGATTTAAAACACCGAGAACTCCACTCGGTGTTTTTGTTTTTACTAAATTAGTGGTCTGGTGAAAAGCACAAACGATAATTCAGAATGGTTCAAGGATTGGTTCAACTCTCCTTATTATCATTTGCTGTATAATAACCGCAACAATTCAGAAGCAAATCACTTCATTGATAATCTCACAAAGCATTTGCAATTGAATAAGGACGCGGCAATTTGGGATCTTGCATGCGGCAAGGGAAGGCATTCAATTAAGTTGAATGAACTGGGATATAATGTTGTTGGAACGGATCTTTCACAAGAGAGCATTGAAGAAGCAAGCGCATTTGCGAATGAAAAACTTGATTTTTTTGTACATGATATGCGCACTCCTTTTAGGATCAATTATTTTGACGCGGTTTTTAATTTATTTACCAGTATTGGCTATTTTAAAGATCAGCGCGATAATTTTGGCGTTTTTCAAAATGTGTACAATGCCTTAAAGCCAAATGGTGTGTTTGTTATAGATTTTTTTAACTCAACTAAAGTAAAAAGTTGTTTGGTAACCAATGCAATAGAAAAACGTGGAGATATGGAATTCACTATTTCAAAACGGTTAGAAGGGAATAAAATAATTAAACAAATTAAGTTCGCAGATAAGGGCAAAGAGTATAACTTTGAAGAAAATGTACTCATGTATACATTACCCGATCTTATGAATTATGCAACAAAGGCTGGTTTTGTTCTTAAGGATACATTTGGTAGTTATAGCTTGGAAAAGTTTGATGAACAAAACTCAGATAGATTAATAGTGATCTTTAGCAAATAGGAACGTGAATTTTTTAGAAACTGTTTTAGCATTAGCCTTACCTGTGATACTTACGGGTGTTTTTGCATTATATTTTAAATTGAACCAATCGCTTTTCAAATTGGTATTGGCGTTCAGTGCCGCTTATCTTTTTTCAACCACCATTATGCATTTATTGCCTGAGGCCTATGGATCAAATAATTTTAAGTTGGTTGGCTTATTTATCGTTGTAGGATTTTCGGCACAATTGCTTATCGAGAATTTAAGTACCGGTTTAGAACATGGCCACAGTCATCATCACAGTGATGTGTGCACAAAACATTTTCCGTATGGAATTATTTTGGGTTTATTGATCCACTCTTTTTTAGAAGGCCTACCTGTGTATCATAGCGATACCACTGAGGCAGGTTTGTCGGGGCACAGTAATCACCAATTGATATTTGGTTTAGTAATTCACAATATCCCTATCTCCTTTTTATTTGTGGCATTGTTAAAAGATCATAGTGTAAAATGGTTGAGTATAATTTTCTTCCTTGTGCTTTTTTCAATGATGGCTCCTTTAGGATTTTTGTTTAGTTACCTTGTGCACACGTTTCAATTCATGCAAGTAATGTCGTACCAATACATTGCCGATGCTATTGTGATCGGGATCTTTTTGTTTATTTCAACAGCTATCTTATTTGAAACGGGCGATGATCATAAATATTCTCCTTCTAAGATCATATCCATGTTACTTGGAATTGTTTTAGCCTTTATTTTGAGTTAATGAGCGTAAAAACATTATTTGTTGATGTCATAGTTCCTCTTGGCGTGCCTAATAAATACACCTACAGAGTTCCGGTTGCATTAAATGATGAGGTGCAAATTGGAAAACGCGTTCTTGTGCAATTTGGCCGTTCAAAGATCTACACGGGCATTATTTACCATATTCACGAGCAAGCCCCAACTCAATACCAAGCAAAATATATCGAATCGGTGATCGATGATCTTCCGGTTGTTAATCAGCAGCAATTGAGTTTTTGGGATTGGATAGCTAATTATTATTGCGCAAATCCGGGCGATGTAATGAATGCGGCCATGCCGGCGGGTTTAAAATTGAGCAGCACCTCACATGTTCAAATAAATCCTGCCTTTAGTTTTGATGAGATCGAACACGATCATTTTACAGATAAAGAACATCAGGTAATTGAGATCCTACACGCAAATCCTAATATAAGTCTCGAGGAATTGGCAGAACATTTAAAAATAAAAAGTATTCATGCACTCATAAATAAATTGCTTAAAAAAGATGCCGTTGAAATTTACGAGGAAGTAAAAGATAGATACAAGCCAAAGATCGTTTCTTATATTAAGTTGAATGCAGAATATGAGGATGATGCAAAATTGCACGAACTCATTGATAAACTCGAAAAGAAAGCGTTTAAACAAGCGGAAGCTTTGCTTTGTTTTTTACAATTCAAAATAAATAAAAGCTTGAGCGATGAGGGTTGGATCCGCAAAAGCGAAATAAGTAAGCGTGCTGATACTACGGCGATCAACGCTCTTGTAAAAAAGAATGTTTTAGACGAACAGGAAGTGGAAATTGATCGCATTCTTTTTGGAAAAGGAAAGAACGAGAATAAACAATTATCCGTTTCGCAACAAAAAGCTTTTGATGAGATAAACTCTGCTTTCGACCAAAACAAGATCACGCTTTTAAAAGGTGTAACCGGAAGTGGAAAAACAGAAGTGTACATCAAACTCATTCAACAAACCATAGATAGCGGTAAACAAGCTTTATACCTTGTTCCCGAAATTGCTTTAACCACGCAGCTTATCACTAGGCTGCGTGCTGTTTTTGGCGAAGTTGTTGGTGTTTACCATTCGCGCTTTAGTGAGAACGAGCGGGTTGAGATCTGGAATAATATTTTAACCGGACAAAGCAAAAGCTCAAATTCGCATTATAAAATAATTTTGGCAGCGCGTTCGGGATTATTTCTTCCGTTTAAGCAATTGGGTTTAATTATCATTGATGAAGAGCACGATTTTTCGTTCAAGCAAAGTTCGCCGGCACCACGTTATCATGCACGTGATTCGGCAATTTATTTAGCGGCAAGTTGCAAAGCAAATGTATTGTTGGGTACAGCAACTCCAACTTTAGAGACATACCAAAATGCAAAAACAGGCAAATATGCTTTGGTAGAATTAAGCGATCCGTTCACCAATACCGGAAAAGTTCCCATTGAGATCTGCAATATTCGCGAGCATGAAGATAGGCGGAGTATGAAAGGAATATTAACGCCCATGTTATTTGATGCGGTAACTAATGCATTAAAAAACAAACAGCAAGTAATTTTATTTCAAAACCGAAGGGGTTTTGCTCCTTATACGCAATGCCATGTTTGTGCTCATGTGCCGTATTGCCAAAATTGTGATGTACCCTTGATCTACCATAAATACCAAGATAAACTGGTGTGCCATTATTGCGGTTATAATACTAATGTACCCAAAACTTGCGTGGCTTGTGGAAGTAATGACCTGAGATTTAAAGGCGCTGGCACCGAAAAAATTGAAGAAGAGATCGAATTATTATTTCCGGAAGCAAAAGTAGCGCGAATGGACCTGGATACAACCCGAAGTAAACATTCGCACAAGCAAATGATCGATGATTTTGAAAGCGGGCAAACAAATATTTTGGTGGGAACACAAATGGTAACAAAGGGATTAGATTTTGAGAATGTAAGTGTTGTAGGTGTGATCAATGTGGATTCTGTTTTAAATTTCCCTGATTTTAGAAGTTTTGAAAGAGCATATCAACTTCTTACACAACTAAAAGGTAGGGCAGGCAGAAAAAATCATCCTGGAAAATTATTCATTCAAACCAATCAGCCACAGCATCCTGTTCTTTTAAAACTAATGGAAGGTGATCAAGAACAGTTTTATACAGATCAGTTGCTTGAGCGCGATCAATTTAATTATCCTCCGGTGTGTAGATTGATCGAATTAAATATTCTTTCAAAGGATACGGATGAATTGACCGAGCTCTCTAATAAATTAGCTTCTGTACTAAAGCAGCAATTACAAAATAAGATCCTTGGTCCTGAATTCCCCTTGATAGCAAAGATCAGAAATATGTACACCAAGCGCATTC
>CAYYUS010000255.1:0-4807 GCA_964474925.1 uncultured Akkermansia sp.
CTCTATCGGGCTTTAATTCTAATCGCTCGATCCGCTCTTGGTAAGTATAAGAGTTCAACATTTCATAAAGGCCTGTGAGTTTATCATAGCTTAAATGCTTAGTTTCTTTTTTACCACTCATTTTATAGATCTTGTTAATGTTCCCACCCGATCCAATGGCAAATAATGGATGAATGCCAACCGTATTTCGCTTGAGCCAGATCTTCATGTTCTCCATTTCGTCTTTCTCAATTTTATCTAACAGCATCCTTACGGTTCCAATATTGAATGATTTGGCGGCAATAACTTTATTATTAAAATACAAAGTAAGCTCGGTGCTTCCTCCACCCACATCAATATACAAATACGCATGTTTTGGATTAATGAGTTCTTCGATGTGATTACTGAACACTAAGCTCGCTTCCAATTTACCATCAATGATCTCAACCGTTAGTCCGGTCTCTCTTTTTACTTTTTCAATGATCTCGGCACCATTGCTTGCATCACGCATAGCGCTTGTGGCTACGGCTTTAGAAGCTTGCACACCATATGCTTTGATCAATTCGCTAAAGCCCTTTAAGGCCGTAACCAAGCGATTCGCTTTTTCTTCGGAGATCTTTCCATGTAAAAAAACATCCTCACCCAAACGAATGGGCATACGTATTAATTCTTCTTTACTAAAATGTGGTTTTCCATCTACTTTGTAAACTCTGCAAAACAAGAGGCGCATGGCATTACTACCAATGTCGATCGCGGCAAATACCATTAGTTCATTTGTGTTTTAAGTTGCTTGTTTTTGCTCAAATATTTTTGAGTGTCCTGCAGCAAATAGTTATATACTTCATCTTGTACGCGTATTTTTTTCTCGCCCTTCTCTGCTTTTTTATAAACGTTTTCCTGATAACGATCGAGGATCCTCAATTTTGTGTTGCCCGATAATTGAATATTTACAATGTCTTTTATTTGTTTGCGGATTTCTTCGTTGTAAATAGGAACCGCCACTTCGCTACGGCTGTCTAAATTTCTGCTCATCCAATCGGCCGAAGAGATGTAGATCTTTTCTTGTCCGCCGTTATTAAAAATAAAAATGCGTGTATGCTCCAAATATTTATCTACCAAGCTGTATGCTTTAATGTTATCGCTCCATCCCTCCATTTCTGTAACTAAACTGCAAGCGCCACGCACTAGGAGTGTGATCTTTACACCTGCTCTGCTGGCTTCATACAATTTATCCACCATCTCACGATCCACCAAACTATTTAATTTTAAAAAGATGCTGGCTTTCTTTTTCTTTTTAGCGAATTTGATCTCGTTGTCGATCAAATTTGCAAATGTAGAACGCATAAAGAATGGCGCTACTGCCAAATGTTTAAATGGCGCTACTTTAAAATTGTTCTCATAAAACTCAAATACCTTGCTTACTTCGCTTGTAATATCCCTGTTAGCGGTGAGGTAAGCAAAATCGGTATAAATGCGCGCGGTTTTCTCGTTAAAGTTTCCTGTTCCAACATGAGCGTATTTTACTTCTTTACCTAACTCTTTTGTAGTGATCAAAAATAATTTAGAGTGCACTTTTAGTCCCGGCACTCCGTAAATAACACGTGCACCTTCTTCATTTAATTTATTGGCCCAGTAAATATTATTCTCTTCGTCGAAGCGCGCTTGAAGCTCAACAAGCACCGTTACTTTTTTTCCATTTTTTACAGCGTTAATTAGTGCGTTGGCAATACGAGAAGAGTCGGCCATACGATACAAGGTGATCTTGATGCTTTCTACAATTGGATCAATGGAAGCCTCGCGCAATAAATTTACAATGTGATTAAAGGTGTGATATGGGTAGTGCAATAAAATATCCTTGGTCTTTAATACTTTTAAAATGGTTTGCCTATGATCCACCAAATATTTGTGCTCCATTGGCATTGGATTATTGTACACCAAGCTCTTTTCGCCAAGCGTAGGGAAATTTATAAAATCCTTGAAGTTATGATAGCGTCCCCCCGGAATAGCATTGTCTTTTTTAGCCATTCCTAATTTACGCATGATATAACGTAACATATCGTTAGGCATAGCGGCATCGTAAACAAAACGCACGGGCTGCCCTTGTTTACGAGCTTTTAAACTCTTGCTCATTTTTTCGATCATGCTTTTGCTTACATCATTATCAATATCCAATTCGGCATCGCGCGTTAATTTGATATTGTATGCTTCAACGGTACGTAAACCAAATACTTCAAAAATAAGATCGGTATTAAAGCGGATCACATCATCAAGTAAGATCACATAATGTTTATCCCCTTTACTAGGAATAATAATAAAACGCGAGATGGCGCGAGATGGGATCTCAATAAGCGCGTATTTGTTTTTCTTGGTGTCTTTGATCTCATTTAATTTGAGATACAAATAACTTGCTTTATCCTTTAAGAACGGGAAAGGTTTTGTATCGTCGGTAATAATTGGGAACAACGAGGGCATGATCTCACGCACAAAAAAATCGTGAATATAGGTTTGCTGATCGTTACTTAATTGTTTTTCGTTAATGATGAAAACGTTATTGTCTGCCAATTCCTTTAGTAACTCTTGATAGATCTCCTCAAACTTCATTTGTTGTTCTATCACGCGGCGTTGCAAGCGGGTTAATAGTTCGCTTGGGTCTTCGCCATAAATATCCATGGCTTTTTTTCCAAGCTTTGCCAAACGACGCACCGTAGCTACGCGCACGCGATAAAATTCATCGCGGTTATTACTAAAAATGCCGAGGAATTTCAAGCGTTCAATAAGTGGTACGGTATTGTCGGCTGCTTCTTGTAGTACGCGTTCATTAAAAGAAAGCCAGCTTATCTCGCGATTGATATAAGGTGATCTTTTCTTTTTTACAGCTTTTGCCATTGGTTTTTTCAGAACAGTTTATTTAAATTCCTTTGGGAATTGATTGAACAAAATTTTTCCTTTTTTACTTGCTACCTCTTTCCAGTTCTTCACATCAAATTCCAAAGCAACAATAGCGCAGGTTGGGAGTTCATCAAAAAAAAGATCGTCGGTTAACTCGTTCACTAAATTGGTGATTCCCGGATTATGACAAAAGATCATAGCACTTTCATGGCCATTATCAATTTGGATCACCACATCCTTTAATGTTTTTGCCGTGCTTTCGTATACTTGTTGTAAAACAATAATATCGTTTGTAGGAAAATTCATTGAGCGCGCAAACACCATAGCCGTGCTTAAAGCGCGGGTAGCATCGCTCGAAATAATTGTATCAGGTAGTTTATGTTTTTTGGTAAACCACTCGCTCATGGTATAAGTATCGGCATTACCACGTGGCGAAAGCGGACGGTCGATATCCTTAAGTCCCTCATCTCCCCAATCGCTTTTGGCGTGTCGAACTAAAATTAGTTGTTTCATCGGTAAATTTCCGCTTTTAAATGTTTATAAATATGCGAATTTGTATGTTATAAAAACTATAAATTTACATACAAGCAGGGCCTAATTATGAGCAATAAATCAACAATAGTTGCCCCAATTGTCTCCCTGTGCGGAACTTTAGAACTAGGCAGGAACTAGAATAAATTAACTTTAGTAATATGAATGAAATTAAATGCCCCAAATGCAAAGAGGTTTTTAAGGTAGACGAGGCAGGTTTTGCAGATATTCTTAAACAAGTTAGAGACCACAAATTTGAAGAGGAGTTGCGGAATCGATTAGATCTTGCTAATAAAGAAAAGGAAAGTGCTATTAAACTTGTTGAAGCTAATCTAAAAAATTCACAGCAAACCGAACTATCCAATAAGGATAAGGAAATAATGCAACTGAAAGCCAAGCTTGAAAATGGGGCGATCGAAAAAAAACTTTCAGTTACAGAAGCAGTTCAAAAAATTGAAAAGGAAAGAGATGATCTAGCAAATAATATAAAACTTAAAGAAACAGAAAAACAACTATTAGAAAAATCTTTGATTGAAAAATATTCTGCCGACATAAAGGCAAAAGAAGATATTATTAAGATGAAAGATGAGGAAATTGCGCTACGCAAGGATATGAAACTCAAACTTTCCACTAAAATGGTAGGAGAAACCCTTGAACAACATTGCGAAATTGAATTCAATAAACTTCGTGCAACAGCATTTCAAAAAGCATATTTTGAAAAAGATAACGATTCGAGATCTGGAAGCAAAGGCGATTATATTTACAAAGAAACAGATGAGTTGGGAAATGAGATCATTTCAATAATGTTTGAAATGAAAAATGAGGGTGACGAAACTGCAACAAAAAAGAAAAATGAAGACTTTTTAAAAGAATTAGATAAGGATAGAACAGAAAAAAAATGTGAATACGCTGTTCTTGTTACACTTTTAGAAGCCGAAAATGAGCTGTATAATACGGGTATTGTAGACGTTTCCCACAAATATGAAAAAATGTATGTCGTAAGACCTCAGTTCTTCATTACTATTATTACGCTTTTACGAAATGCGGCTATGAACTCAATGAAGGCCAAAGCAGAACTAGCGATTGTAAAAAGTCAAAATATTGACATTACAAATTTCGAAGAAAATATTAACGAGTTTAAATTAGGCTTTGCCAAAAACTATGAGCTGGCGAGTAGGCAATTTAAAACAGCCATTGAGGAAATAGACAAGACGATAGATCATCTTCAAAAAACAAAAGATTCCCTTCTAGCGTCGGTAAACAATTTACGTCTTGCAAACAATAAGGCTGAGGATCTAACGATCAAAAAATTGACGCGAGGAAATCCTACGATGACGGCAAAATTTGATGAGTTGAATAAAAAAACTGAGTAAGAATAACTCTGCCCTTTTTTTTTAACACTGAGACA